>JARLGN010000056.1 GCA_031292775.1 Acidobacteriota bacterium
CCCGGCCGCCCCCCCCCGACGCTCGAGTACATCTCGCAGACCCCCAACCGCCCCCACCCCCCCCCCCCCCCCCCCGCCACGGGGTGGTCTGAACCGGTGATGCTGATAAGCACAGCAGCGACGCGTTTTTCCGCAGCCTATTTAGCCCGGTGGGTGCCGCTCAAAACTTTGGTACAAAGAGATGATTTCGCAGTGAGGATCTGACATGCCGACCCGCAAGAAACCCGTCAGTGACTCAACTGAAATGAAACGGACAGGGAGAAGAACCATGAAATCCAAGGACACCGTCCTGCGTCCACCCGCCACCGGCGATGAAGCTGCTGAGCTCGTGCAGGAATTGCGGAACTCTTTTGAGCATCACCTGCGCCGCACGCTTGCCAAGGATCGCTACACTGCGACCACCCGCGACCGCTATTACGCGTTTGCGCTTGCCGTGCGCGACCGCCTGATTGAGCGCTGGATTGCCACTCAGCAGACCCATCACAACCGGCAGGTCAAAAGAATCTACTACCTGTCCCTGGAATTCCTTATCGGGCGATTGCTTGAACACAATGTCGCAAACCTCCGCTTGGAGGATACCTGTCGGCAAGCCATGGCTGACGTGGGACTCAAATGGGATGACCTCGTGGAGCAGGAAGTGGATGCGGGCCTGGGCAATGGCGGGTTGGGACGTCTGGCTGCCTGCTTTATCGAATCGCTCGCCACCCTCGACTTTCCCTCGGTGGCATACGGATTGCGCTATGACTTTGGCATCTTCAACCAGCGCATCGTGAATGGTTATCAGGTGGAGGTACCGGACGAATGGCTGAAGCTCGGCTATCCCTGGGAGATTGCCCACCCGGAGTTTTCCTTTCAAGTGATGTTTGAAGGCCGCGTTGAATCCCGGCCCGGACCCAAGGGCTCCGAATGGCATTGGGTGGATTCCAAGGCAGTTGTGGGGATGCCTCATGACCTGCCGGTGGTGGGGTATGGCGGCCACACGGTCAATACCTTGCGGCTGTGGTCGGCAAAAGCGGCGGAGGAATTCGACCTGGATGATTTCAATCGCGGGTCATACGTGGATGCCGTGGCCAACAAAGTTCTGGCAGAGAATCTGACCAAAGTCCTCTACCCTAATGACAACGTTTTTGAAGGGAAAGAGCTCCGCCTGAAGCAGCAGTACTTTTTCGTCTCCTGCTCAATTCAGGACATCATTCGGCGCTTCAAGAAAGACAATACGGATTGGAACCTGTTCCCCAGCAAGGCGTTTATCCAACTCAACGACACCCACCCGTCGCTGGTTATTCCGGAACTGATGCGGCTGTTGATTGATGACGAGGGACTGGGTTGGGATCAGGCGTGGCGAATCACCAACGCGTCCACCGGTTACACCAATCATACGATCCTGCCGGAAGCGCTGGAGAAATGGCCGGTCAAGATGTTTGAGTTCCTGCTTCCCCGGCATCTGCAAATCATTTACGAAATCAACGCCCGGTTCATGCGTGACGTTGCCACGCGGTGGCCGCTGGACGAAGATCGCCTGCGGCGCATGAGTATTATTGACGAGGGCGGGGAAAAATACGTTCGTATGGCCCACCTCGCCATTGTCGGCACCTGTTCAGTGAACGGCGTTGCCAAGCTTCACACCGAGCTTCTGAAAAAGGTGGTGCTGAAGGACTTCGCGGAACTATGGCCGGAGAAATTCAATAACAAAACCAATGGCATCACGCCGCGACGCTGGCTCCTCAACGCCAATCCCGGTCTTGCCGCGCTGATTACAGAGCTCATCGGCGACCAATGGATCACCGATTTGGACCAGTTGCGGAAGTTGGGACCCTTCGCGGATGACCCCGTGTTTCGCCAACGATTCCGCGCGGCAAAGCGGAAGAATAAGGAGCTCCTGGCTGAGGTCATCGCGCGTGAAACGGGCATCATCGTTTCCCCCGACTCGCTGTTCGACGTCCAGGTCAAACGGCTGCACGAGTACAAACGCCAGCTTCTGCTGGTCCTCTACATCATTGTGCTCTACGACCGCCTGAAGAAGAACCCTGCTTTGGACATTGTTCCCCGCACGTTTATCTTTGGGGCCAAGGCGGCGCCGGGCTATTTTATGGCCAAGCTGATCATTAAATTGATCCACCAGGTGGAGGAAGTCATTAACCGGGACCCACAGATTCATGACAAAATGAAGGTGGTCTTCCTGCCCAATTACCGCGTGTCTTTGGCGCAACGAATTATCCCGGCCGCGGACTTGAGTGAGCAGATCTCCCTCGCCGGGACCGAGGCCTCCGGGACTGGCAACATGAAGATGCAGCTCAACGGGGCAGTAACCATCGGAACCCTCGACGGGGCAAATGTGGAAATCCTTGAAGAGGTTGGAGACGAGAACATCTTTATCTTTGGCATGAAATCCGAAGAAGTGGAGCAACGCCGCAGCAGTTACAATCCCCGCGATGTGTACAACAGCGACGAGGAGATTCGGCAGGCATTTAATCTGATCGAAAAGGACTTCTTCAGCCTTTTGGAGCCGGGAATCTTCAAGCCCATCATTCAATCATTGCTTGATGGCGGCGATCACTATATGCTGCTGGCCGATTTGCGGGATTACATCCAGACGCAGGAACGCGTGGATGCCGCATATCGCGACGTCGAGCGTTGGGACCGGATGGCGATTCTCAACGTGGCCCGCGCGGGAAAGTTCTCGTCGGACCGCACCATTAAGGAATATGCTTCCGAAATATGGCATCTGGAACCTTGCGACGGCGAGAAATTGGCTACCTAGTCCGCAGCGCATCGTTGATAATGGTACGTGTATCGCTTGGCGGCACATGCCGGGCTAAAGGAAGGCGCTACAACGGAACCCACTCAAATCAAATGCAGCACGATTTGAGGCGCACGGCATTAGGACCCGGGGCGACGTGCTGGGTTTTGGAGCCGGGGTGCTGAGGATTAGCGAAACCTGAAAATCGAGACTCAAAGCCTGCGATCCAGGGGTTGAGTTTCGAATTGTTGGGTTCCGCGCCGGCCTTCGGTGCCGTTTTTGCCAAGGGGAGGGGGCTTTCGCGCGCATGGGGCGCAAGATCATTCTCGCAGTCTTGATGTTTTCTGCTTTTGTCATGTGTTTGCCCCTGCGATCGGCCTTTGGCAGGCCGGCAGGGCAAGATACTGCCGATCAGTCAGCCATTCAGGAAGCCGCCAGTTGGATCGGGCGCGCCATCAAAATCGATAAAGAATACCGTTATGTAATGACCTGCAAGGTGCGGTTGCTGCTTTTCTGGGCAGGGCGCGATGACGTGGGGGGCGGGTACGTCCGCATTGGGAAGGCGTCCGGGGAAGACAGGCAGCAGGTCATCCAGATTCTATTTGGGTCAGACCCCGCCAAGGCGCCTCTGTCTATCAACCGCTGGGGTGCCGGGACGGAGGTCCTGCGCTCCGGCGATTCTGGTCAACCGGTGGCGAGCGCCTTCTTTGGATTTATGAAATCGTCCAAAGGCCAATCCGTGCTCGCGATGAGAAGTGAGCTTTCCAAGGAGAAGACCAACGGGGACCACCTTTTCGAGGGCATCATCAGTCGTGTGGATGACACTCGGGCGCTATCCACCACCGTTCCCTATTCGTCGAATCAGGATTTTGACTTGCACCAGGTCGCGGGGGCGGAAAAAGCCACCTTGCAACAACTGGAGAGCAATCCCTCGCGACATATCCGGCGGCTCGACGGCGCAGCCCGGAGTTCGTGCGGACGGCCCGGTGAATTCCTCTCTACAACCTTGCAGTTGATTGATGACGCGGTGGCCGGCCGGCCGACGCCTGAATCGCTCTGCTACATATACAATGCCCGCCACTACAAGGCGACGCTGCTCAGCGTCCATCCCGTCGGGGAAAAAAAGATTCACGTAACCTTGCGCGGAAACGGGGGCGCTTTCGATAAGACTTATCGTGATTTGCGGGAAGCGCACTTTGAGGTGGTGAACGAAGACGAGGGCGCCAAGACGACCTTCGAGATATTGCTTGGCACAGCCGGAACATTACGCGGTGTTCCTATTCAAATGACCTATGCGCCGAATTGGTGGTTTCAAGTCATCCTGAACCTTGCGCCGGACAGTCCGCAATCCAACCCACCTGCGGCGGCGCCAAAGTAGCAAACTGTGAATGAGTAGCGAAATCCCAAGGGGTTTTGACGGAAGGCGCGACATGTTGATGAAATCAAAGGGAACAACACGCAGAGGATTCTTGCGGCAGGCGGGAACCGCCGCCGTAGCTTGGGCTGCGGGTTCGCGTCTGGCGTCATCATTACCCGCCACGTTACCCAGTCCCGTGGGCTGTTCCATCATCTCCTGGCAGACGCAGGACTTCGCCCAAGCTTTGGAGACTATTTCCGCCCTTGGCTATCATGGCGTGCAGTTGTTGGGTTGGGTGCAGGAGGCCTATGCGGGTAACAAGGCCGTGGAACTCAAGAATCGGCTCCAGAAGTTAAAGCTTTCCGCCGCCGCGTTGTCGTGCGGAAAGGTCTCGCTGCGCCCGGACAGCTCCAAGGACTTCGCGGCCGAGTTTCGTGAGTGCGCCGACTTCCTCCACACTCTTGACGGGGATGTTTTGCAGCTAATCGATGGCGCCAAGCCCCGTGGCAACTACAGCGCCAGCCAGATCAAATCGATGGGCGCGAAGATGAATGAGATGGGAAAGATTGCGAAGGATTCCGGCATGACCGTTGCGTACCATCCTCATTTTTGGAGGTTGGGGGAAACCCGCGAGGGATTGGGGCGCGTGCTGGACGCCACCGACCCCCGTTACGTGGGATTGATCGCAGACGTCGCCCACCTGACCATGGGCGGGTCTGACCCGGCGGAAGTGATTCGAACCTATCG
Source organism: Acidobacteriota bacterium (assembly GCA_031292775.1). Lineage (GTDB taxonomy): Bacteria > Acidobacteriota > Terriglobia > UBA7540 > UBA7540 > Bog-366. The sequence goes on from JARLGN010000056.1 coordinate 4,845, forward strand.
GGAGCGGCTGGTCATGTTGCACTTCAAGGACGTTCGCCGTGAGGCCTTCGAACTTGCCCGGCACAATCCTGATGCCGTTAAGGGATTAAAGACCCACTTCTGCGAAATCGGCACGGGGGTGGTGAACTTTCCTGCCATCACTGCAAGTTTGCGAGAGGTCCAGTTCAAAGGCTGGATTATTGTTGAACTTGATAGCTACGCGCAGCCAGCCGGCGGTCCCGCGGAAAGCGCCCGAACCAACAGGGACGCGATCCGGACGATGGGGTTCAATGTGTGATTACGCGCGAAGAGCGAGCGAACTGCGTGGTAGGCATGACGGTGTTACGGCGACGATACCATTTGCTCTGATCTTCTGCCGTGCTATGGTCTCTTAGCGACCATCCGCAAAACGTCGGTCTCCCGCCGGTTGTAGAAGTCGGACTTCGCCCTGACAATCTCATAGGACACGATCTGGAAAAGGTCGAATATCTTGAGCATGCCATTGCGGGGGACAAAATCCGCGCCGCATTCCATGACCACAATTCCACCAGGCTTGAGTGAATCAAGTATTCTCTGTACGGGAACCAGTGGCATGGTCCAACTGAACAGGATGAGGTCGAAACGCTCTTTTCCGAATTCGAACGCGCTGTCGCGAGCCACCGACGTGTGCAGGGTCAGTCCAAGCTCCTTCGCGCGCTTTTGGGCCAGCGCAACTCCCGCATCCGCAGGATCAAATCCCCACACCTCCCAGCCGAGCTTGGCCAGGTAAAATGGAGTTTCGCCCTTCCCCCATGCCATAGTCCAGGGCAACACCTGGGGTACGTCCTTCCACAATCTGGGTGAGAAAACCGTTCGGAGCCTTGTTGTAGTTTGCTTTGGAGTTGGTGTAGAAGCGGTTCCAATAGTCGCTTTCCAGCAGGTCACGTTCGGTTTGAATCAGTCTTGTCCGGCGGACGATTTCGGTATCTGCGACACCTTCGTTCTTGAGCATCGCCGCATACCGCCGCAATATTTCATCATTTGTCACCAGCGGATTCTCAGCGCGCAGCTTCGGGACAAAGGTGATTCGGAAGTCATGGTAGAAACCGAACTCAGCTTTTTGACTGAAAGCAACCGCCGAGAAGATAAGCACTCCGGCGAGGAGACGGAGCGAGCCCTTAACTCGAAGAAATGCCAGGGCTTTCATTTTAGACCTCCAGCCCGACATGACAGCTTGGTTCCATTCTACTTGCATGACGGGTTCCCCATAAGTGCCATCAGAACTGAACGCGCTGGTCGCCTTGATAGGCTTTGATCAACGGGTAGCCGTGGCCGGAGTCCTGTCCCCAGAGCAGGATGTTCTTGGGAACCTCTTTCCCTTCCAGCTTTCCCTGGTAGGCCTTCATCAAAGCCAACGTCAAGGGTACGTTCACCAGCCAATCCCCCGTGGTGTAGAAGCCCTTCCATTTGTCATACTCCGCTGCGCGTAGAGCGTCCTGAACTTTTTCGCATTCTTCGATGGCTGCGCGTACATGGGATGCATGGTTAACGCCGTGGGGATCCGCGACAGCTTCGGCAAGATGCATTAACATGCGGTTGGAATGGATCTGAAGGTCAACCTGGGTTAGCACGTTGGCCTGGAAGAAATTCTGCCGGGCGGCCGGCACCAGAGGCTTGGCCTTTTCCGCAAGCAGGCGAGCCTTACTCCAGCGCGGATCAGCTTCCCCCGTGATCCGGGCGAGGTACGCACCCATGGCCTTCTGGTTGGCAAATTCCCCTACTCCCCGAAGCTTTATCACCAGCGACTGGTCATCACCCACTATGAGGCCTAGCAGCAACCGGCGCGCCGCAGTTTGGTAGAAGTGGTCGGCCATGGTGGCATCTTCCTGATCGCCATATCTGGCCGGAGCGGCGAAATAGGCGCGATAGTAATCCTGGAGGGTTGGTGATGCGGCCTCACCGAATTCTTCCCGGCACCACTTTTCCAGGTAGAGCGAACTCATGTTATGCTGCCCCGCGAGCCAGGGATCGGCTTGCCAGGCCAACTCCATTACCGCGCGTGTGGTCATCAGCACCGGCCGCACGTTTGCTGTGTTGTCCAACAGGTAATAGGTAGCGCCCGCTCTCGCCGCGCGCCCCAGTTCGCGCTGAATCCGGTCCAACGGCACACGCTCCGTCAGGTGATTGGATCGGGAGTCGAGCATCGCCGTGTGGTAGTAGACTCCCTGGCCTTTGCGGATGGTGTTCCCGTCCTGAATCAGGCCGTGCCCATTGTCAGGCCACACGAGAGATATCCCTTCGGGGATGTGCAGAAATCCCTCCTGCGCAAACTTTGATGACTCCTGCCAGGCATTCATAATGAAAATGGGCTCGCGACCGGCAGCGCGCACGACGTTCATTTGAGCTTCAATGACCTTGTTGATGACCTGAGCTCTTTCCTGGTCAGTTGCGGGGGCGCTCTTATCGTCATTCCAAAAGGGGCGATCGTGCTGGCCGCGGTAACCCAGCGTCCATATGATTTCGGGATCGCGATATTCGCTGACCGCCCGCTTCCATGCCGCGGTTAATAAATCCGCATGGCTCACGAATGAGTAGGGTTGGTTGCCCGGCCAGCGGTAAGTGTTGAGTCCCAAAGGTTCCACGTGGTGCTGGGTTAGAATCAGGCCCCTCTCGCCCGCGGCGACAACCTGGGGCTCGTAAGGGAAATTGAAGGTACCAGGGCAAACCATGTTTCCTTTCAAGCGGAGGATGGCCTCAAATACATGGTCCCAAGTTTCGAGAGAAATCCCCGTTTGATCAGCCACGCCCGGCCGCCAACCGGTCAAGAGGTCTTCATCGTTGGTGAACCAACCGCGATAACGAAACGTGGGCGAGCCCTGAACCTCATTCAATCCGGCTGGAACTAACACTTGCGTCCGGCGCGCGGGAGGGTGGTCCGTCCACCAATAAAGCGGATCGACCCCCAGGAACTCCTGGGAGAACTGGTAAATGGCGTAAATCGTCCCCCGCATGTCGGAGCCGGTCAGGACAATGGCTTGATGGATGGGAGACGTTGGCATTGGATTCCTGACCGCTTGCAGGGTCAGAACCTCCCACCCGGAAACCCTCTTGACGCTCTTCGGCAGTTCGCCCTTCAGTCCAATCCAAATGGTGGTGGCTTTCGCATCTCTGGGTCGGTGCACCACTTGGATACGAGTGCCGAAGACCTTTTCCAAGTCCGATGCCAGGTCACGCGCCGCCATCTGGATTGGCGCGGGTTCATTCGGATCAATCAACAATGTGGTGGCAGAGTTGATCGCCACTTGGGCGCGAGCGGCTCCTACCATCAACGGCAAGAAAACAATGAGTGCTAAGGCGCGCTTAACCACCGGTCCTCCTCGGGAGTCTGGGGATTTCGTGCTGCCGAGTGTACAGGGTGGAACTTGTCGGCTCAAGTGATTACTGGCAAGACTCCTTCGAGGAATGGCTGGCAAACATGTAGTGGCGCATGCGGATTCGCCCCGATCCACACAGAAGTGTTGCAATAATCATGTGAATGACGCAGACTTTTCTCTTCCCGCTTCTGGCGGAATCCGCTTTGTGGAGGTCACTTCTTTGACTGGCAGAGAACGCATTCTTGCAGCTTTCCGTGGAGAAGAACCCGACTTCATACCCTTTACCCCTAATATCTGGCAGTGGTTCTATTACCATCAAACCCATCATAGCTTGCCGGCTGAAATTGCCAAGGCCCGGCACCCCTTTGACGCTATCCGGCAACTGGGCGGTGATATTCTGGCGCGCTGGGATACTCAGCACTCCACTCGGACTGTCTATACCGCGGGTGAATTTTCCGAGGAGTATGCGGGATCGGGTGATTGGGATGAGCCCATGGTGACATCGTTCAACCTTTACCCGCCCCACAAGAGTCAATTACGGCGCAAGTTTGCATGCCCGGAGGGAGCGCTGACCCAAACTTGGGAATACACGCGCGAAGCGGGCGCGGACTTTGAGGCCGAGCACTGGTGGAAGTCGTGGGACCAATACCCCGCCGTGCGTTATATGCTCGAAGCCCGGGAGTATGCATTCGACGCCGGCGATTTTCAAAATTGGGTGCAGCGGGTGGGCAATGATGGCCTGGTGATGGTTCACCTGACGCAGTCCGCTCTCAAGACGTTTCATTGGCTGGCGGGGCCGGAGAATGCATCTCTCTTCATGCTTGACCATCCCGAGGAGATGCAGGCACTGGCACGGATTCACGAAAAGAAAGCCCTGGCCTTACTGGAGAGCATTGTCGATAACCCGCTCGCCGAGATTTTCATGTCCCTGGACAATCTGGATTCAGTTTTCTATCCGCCCTACTTCTACAAGGATTATTGCCAGGATTTCTTTTCTCAGGCGGCTGACATCATCCATCGCCGGGGGAAATTCTTTGTGGTCCATGCCTGCGGACACAGCCGGGTTCTTTTGCCGCTGGTAGGGGCTTCACACGTGGATTGCCTGGAGGGCATCACTCCCCGGCCGCTGGGAGACGTGGAATTGAGTGAGGTCCGCGGGCTGGCGGGTTCAGAGACCTTTACCGTTGATGGCGGAATGGATGCCCATCGCCAGGAAACCCGGCATGACGCCGAGAAGACTCTGCACGAATACACTCGCCGCCTGATTGAATCCATGGGGGACAAACGGCATTTCATCTTTGCCTCGAGTTGCAACACCTCTTATCTTGCTCCCTGGGAGAATCTGAAATATTTCCGTGATGCCGCGCGTGCGTATGGACGCGTGAAATAATTATCCGCTATTTCTGGGGATAGATCTGCGTTGAAGGCCGGACCCGCAGTTTCCTCTTGGTGCGTAGTTGGAGAGCGGAAGCGTGCGTCCGAACTCGTGACAACCTATTGTTAGCCACTATTTTCTATTACTGGTGTTGTAAGGGGTTGGATGAAGCTGGAGCCGACGACCAGAGTTGAACTGGTGACCCTCGGTTTACGAAACCGATGCTCTACCAACTGAGCTACGTCGGCTAACCTGATGCAAAAATGCTCACCCGACAGGTCCAGCGTTTCCGCTATTCCAGCGGGTGAGCATTTTAAGAGAAGAATAGAATGACGGACGCGCTCCGCCATCTAAGCTCATAGGGAGTCTAGAAAAACCCTCAAGCCATGTCAAGGGAATTCTCCGGAAATTTTTTGCTAGTTAAAGTCTTTATTTTCTATGCTTTATGGTAAGCTCTGGACCCCAAAAACCAATTCATCAGAAATGCCCAATAAATCGTATTTTGATGCCCACATATCAGCTTAAATAGATGATTTTAAACACCTTAATATGTATCAAGGTTCAGGCGGATGAGCTGGTCTTCATCGGAACGACCCCATTGTGAGCCCGGGAAGAACTTTCCCGCCAAGCGCCGTGAGAGGAAAAAAAGGACCCCTGCAATGACGCATCCTCCAATCAGGATCGCGGCAAGCGCGAGAATTGAGAGGATCATGTACACCAATTGCAGTGTGAAGGTTCTTTGCGATGTATATTTCTGATCCCAACTGATGCTCTCCGTTACTTTGAACTGATCCATCAGCGCTGAGGCATATCCCGCCGTTCCCGCATTGAGAGTCAGGAACACATAAGAGCCGTCACGTCTTCCATAAACTGAATCCGCGCCGTGGTCCTGATTCAATCCCAGAAGATTTGTGAGCGATCCGAAGCGAACCCGTGCCATTTGCGGGGTGGGATAGCTGATTGACACCAGGGTGGATGCGCCCTTGCCGTTTTGATACTGGCCCAATTGCACTTCCGCGCCCTGATCGAAGCCAATCAAGTCCGTGCGGAAGGATGGAAGCACGCGCTTTGCTGCCTCGAGTCCCAGGAGATATTTCTCGCTGCCGGGCACCAACCCCTTTGGTGGGAGAGGCCGGGGCAATGCTTTAAGTGTACTTGCAGAAGCTTTATCCCCTCCCACAAATACCAGCAGCGCCTTGAAATCGCTTGCGGAAATGGGGGAATCCTTGGCACGCAGAAATCGGATGAAGTTGTTCCCGCGCGCCATCAGCGTTTGGTTTGCGTCGCCAACGGCTAATTGGATATCTTTCTCCGGCGTCATCGCCGTGGTCTGATAGAAAGTCAGCAATCCGTAAGCGGAACTTGCATCAGGGGCGGGTTCCACCACCACCAGGGTTCGCGTTTTGCCCAATTGGTAGGTCCGCAGCTCCGGCGCCTTCACACCATAATCCTGATCCACCGCCGAATCGCCGCCGTACTTGCTGATCATTGGGAGAATCAAGGGTTGGGAGTCCGCTTGGCGCCAATTCGCTGCGGGCACCAGGGGCATGACGAAGGGTTTATCCAGGGCAGAGCTGTGCAGGGGTAGGGCCGCAAGCACGGCCAGGAGCCAGACGTGCCTCGTGAATTTCAGTAACATCAGGTTCAGAATATCAGAATTCCGGTTGAGTGGCAGCAGAAGTTTGATCCGATGCGACGCGTTGCACGGTCTTCACTTCGCCAAGGTTCTTCAGATAACCCAAAATCCCCTCGTAGAGCGCGTAGGCAATTTTTTCGCGATAATCGGACCGTTTCAAGAGGTGCTCATCATGGGGGTTGGTAAGAAATGAGATTTCCGCCAGGACGGACGGCATATTGGCGCCGATCAGGACCACAAAGGGTGCCTTCTTGGTGCCGCGGTCACGCTGCGCGCCGCTGACTTTGACCACGCGGGTATAGACTTCGCGTTGGACCTGCTGGGCAAAATCCTGTGATTCCTCGATCTTTTCCGTCAAGGCGATCTTCTTGATCAAGTCCTGAAGTTGATGCACCGCTTCCTTCGAGGTGGCGTTTTCGCGAGCCGCCACTTCCAGGGCATCGGGATTGGAAGTGAAATTAAGGTAATAGGTTTCAATACCCCGGGCGCTTTTATCGCGGCTGGCATTGGCATGGATCGAGATAAACAGATCCGCGCCTTTTTGATTGGCAATGGCCGTGCGTTCCTCCAGCGGGATGAAGGTGTCGTCGCTGCGCGTCATAATGACCTCGCAGCCGGTATTCTCTTCCAGCAGTTTCCGTAGCTTCAGTCCCACATCCAGCACAACTTCTTTTTCTTCCAAACCGGTGGGGCCCAGTGTTCCCGTGTCGTGGCCGCCATGCCCGGGATCAATGACAATGCGGCCGATTTTCAGCCCCAGCGCCCGGGTCAAAGTGCGGGATCCGGACTCCGTGGGCCCGGCAGGTTGAATCGCAGGGGTAACATCCGCCGCGGTGGTTGGGGCCGCTTCCTTTTCCTTTGGTTTCTTGCCGTGCTTGCCAACAGGTAGCGGACTGATGGTGGAAGATTCTTCTTTATCGCCCGGCGGTGTGGATGGCTCGGTTTCGGGCTTGAGCGGGGCCGGATTTGGCAGCGGAGTTTTGACGACGGTCTCAGTGGGCTCCGCAGCGGCAGGGTTTGGCGTTGTGGGCGGCTGAGTTTTCCCGGGCTTCCGCACCTCGGTCGTGGGCGCTGTCGCGGGTTTGACGGTCCTGGCCATTTGAGTCTGCGCAACGCCCTGGACGTCGATCACCAGGCGGAACGGATTGGGGAGCGAGAATATCGAGTAAGACTCAATCTTTTCGACATCCAACACCACCCGCGCCACGTCAGGGGTGAACTGCGCCACCCGGATCTGCCGCAAGTAGCCATTTTCGACTGGAAACGTCTTGCCCCCCAGGTCCCGGCTCAGGTGTGCGTTTTGGAGGTTCAGGACAATGCGGTCGGGGTTGGACAGCCGCACGGATTCAAATTTAACTTCGTTTTCGACTTCAATCACGATGCGCAAGTAATTCGGTCCAACCCAGCGGCGAACCGCCGTCACTTGCATGAGTCCAGAGGACCGCTCTTCCGAGACCATCTGCTCGGGAACAACTGGGACAGGAGCGGCCGAGGGGGCAGGGGGAGCCGGGCGGGGGTTGGATTTCTGCGCGCTTTGCCGGTCAAGCTGCTTCAGTTTCTCCCGGGCTTCATTTGTCTTGTCGGACTTGGGGTACATCGCAACGAAGCTCTGGAAGGTCTTGCGGGCTTCGTCCGGATCCTCCAGATCCTCCAGGTAGACCACCCCGATGGTGAACAACGCTTCGCGCGTAATGCGGTTCCGCGGATATTGGTTGATCAGGAAGCGGTAAGACTTGATTGATTCCAAATAGTAAGAGTCCGAGGAAAACGCGCGCCCCATTTCCCGGTAAAGCTCCGCGATGGCCGTAAGCGCCACCGGCGTCTTGCTGTAGGCGGGATTCAGCTTATAGACATCGAAATAGGCGTCGATGACTTTCTTGTATTCGCCTTTGCTGCGCTTGCTTTGGGAATGCGCTTCCAGCGTGGCATGCATCTGCTCGGCTTTTTGAAAAGCGGCGATAGCGCGTTGGCGGCGGGCCGGGGTCGGCGCGGCGGGAGCTGCCGCCGCGAACAACGTCAGCGCGGCCAGCAACAACCCCCACTTGAATCGCTTTGGCAAACCCGTAACCTTCAAATTCCAGCCTCTTGTGTGGGCGAACGGCGTGAAGCTCGAAAAACGTAGCGGCGGGTTTATCCCGCCACATACGAGTAGCCGCGGCTTTACGCCGCCACATGGCGGGATAAACCCGCCGCTACGCCGAATTTGGCTATTCCTAATTGGTGTAATGGACCACCCCGAACTCATCAACGGATCGAATGATGGGAGCCTTGGGCGGCTCCTTGGCAGGGGTCTTTGCCACTGGCACTGTGCCGCCCGACTGATAAATGGTGGTAACTTTGCGCACATAGTTTTGAGTTTCGGGGATGGCCGGAATGCCGCCGGAACGCTGCACCGAGTGCTCACCGGCGTTGTAAGCTGCCAGTGAAAGGTTCAAGTCGCCTCCGAAAAGATCCAACAGGTACTTCAGGTAATTAACGCCGCCCTCAAGATTTTGCTTGGGATCGAACGGATTCACCACGCCAAATCGGTGCGCCGTCGCCGGAATCAATTGCATCAGGCCCATGGCGCCTTTGCTCGAAACGGCTTTGGGATCGAAGCCCGACTCCACGCGCATGACGGCGCGGATCAAATCAGGATCCATTTGGTGCCGGGTTGCGGCTTGCTCCACCAGTTGGTCAATGTTCGCAGGGATGCGCAGGGAATCGGCGGGCGTATCGGAGCGAAAGCTGCGCTTCATCCAATCCACGCGGGTGGTGCTTTCACCTGTGTTGACGTAAATCTTGTGTCCGTGTTCGTCCACCAGCACCACAATCTGGTCGGCCTTTGCTGCCGGGGGAAGGAGGGAGTAAAGCAGAAGCCCGCCTAACAACACAGCCCGGGATGAATGGAGATAGCTACACATGGAGGTCACGACACCGCGCACGCGGTACCCACTCGAATTCGATGTCCCTCCCATTCACCTAGGGCCTAAGCGCCACCGACGGCGCTCCTTAACCACACCCTGATTCAGGAGCCTGGATTGGCGCCTTCACTCCCGAACGGGCTTAGTCTAAAGCGGGCCTTACATTAAGCGCGATTATATCATCGGGTGCAAGCGCAAGTAAATGGAACGAAAGTAACATCTTGGAATTGGGAGCACTTGTAGCGCAGACCTTCGTTTTTGAGGTCTGCGGCTCTTCCCCAGATTCACGCTCGCGAGCCTGAGGACATGTGTCCGTATTTGAGATTTGCGGTTTTTGCTACCGAAGAACCGCGGACCTCAAAAACGGAGGTCCGCGCTACAATGTCGGCGCTACACAGTTTTGCTAAAGGGGTTGCGCAAGAGCCTGTCATGAGGTAATTTGAAAACATGCGGACGGTAAATGTGGAAATCCCAACGGAGCTTGTTTTGGCGGCAGGATTAGACACGGGCAACCTGTCAGCGGAAACGGCTCGACTCTTGGTGCTGGGGCTCTACCGCGAGGACAAGGTCTCGTTGGGGCGCGCCTCCGAACTCTGCCAGATGCCCGTCGAGAAGTTCATGGAGTTTGCCGCCCAGCACGACGTTCCGCTCCATTATGGCGTCACCGACCTGGAGGAAGATCGCCGCACCATAGAACGGCTCGGCTTGTGATTGCTGTCTCCGACTCATCGCCCCTGGTTTCCCTCGCCCGGATTGGCCGATTGAATCTTCTCGCCTCCATTTACAAACGGATTCTGATCCCTGTCGAGGTTCAGCATGAAGTAACAGTGGCGGGTAGTGGTCTTCCTGGCGCCGAAGAGGTACGGAAGGCAAACTGGATCGAAGTCGCACCGCAGAGGTCCCTGGCGGACCCTTCGCTCGAGCATACATGCCGCAACCTTGGTGCCGGTGAGCGCGGCGCTATTCTGCTGGCCAAGAGTCTCCCAGCCGATGTCGTTCTGTTGGATGAGTGGAAAGCCCGTCGTATTGCGGCAGATGCCGGTCTTCCCATTGTGGGATGTTTGGGAATCCTTGAGGCGGGCGCCCGGACATGCCTCGTCCCGGATTTGCGCCAAGCCTATATAGATCTGCTGCGACAGGGAATCCGGTTCGATATCAGGCTCCTTCAAGACAGCCTTACGCGTCTTGGTCTACCAAAGTTGTAAACAGCGCGTACACGCGGGCCCCCATCCATACTTTCCGCGGGTGGCGCATACATTGGTTTGCGTGTATGCGCCCCACGAACCCGGGCAACATCTCTGTCACCGCGTCCCATCCGTGGCCGGTTCTGGCTTCTGGGTAGCACAGGCACTCCTGCCTGTGTCCTACGCATGGAATGCATCAGGACTGGACACAGGCAGGAGTGCCTGTGCTACATCTGACGACTTGTTAATGAGGGTTTTTCCCACCGCTTCCGAGTTTCGATCAATCACCGTCAAGTATGCGTGCACGGTGCTTTCCGGACGCCTGCCAGCGCGGCGATTGACTTTCCCCGGCCTCTTCTGTAGATTCGAAAGTATCATGGGTGAGACGGTAAAGGACGAGATCAACGAGCAACTGGACAAGCTGGATCCGCCGAAGCAGCGCCAGGTCTTGGAATTCGCGCGAGGCTTGGCCGCCCCGACCGGTGTTTCGGGCGACAAACTGCTCCAATTTGCAGGGGCCATCGCTCCGGCCGACCTCGAAACCATCTCACAGGCCATCCTCGAAGGCTGTGAGCGCGTTGACCTGAATGCCTGGTAGAATACTCCTCGATACCAATATCGTGATTGCTCTCTTCGCGGGCGAGAATCCGGTTCGCGAACGACTGTCCGAATGCCCAGTGGTTTTCCTGCCCTCCACAGTTCTGGGAGAGCTTTACTACGGCGCCCGGAAGTCCAGCCATGCCGCCGCCAATTTCGCCCGGATTGAGCAACTTGCCGCCGTCGTCGCTATCCTGCCCTGCGATGCTACCACCGCCCGGCTCTACGGAGAGATCAAAGCATCCTTGCGGTCGAAAGGCCGCCCCATACCCGAAAACGATATCTGGATTGCCGCCGTCGCACAGCAATACGGCCTGTCCTTGGCCACCCGGGGTGAACACTTTAACCAAGTGACAGGGCTCGCCGTTGAATCGTGGTGACCGCGGGTGGCGCCCCGACTCGTGGGGGCGCCACCCAAAATCCGGGCAACATTTTTGTCACCGCGTCCTACCCGTGGCCTGTTCTGGCTTCTTAGCGTAGCACAGGCACTCCTGCCTGTGTTCAATGCATGGAATGCATCCCCCCTAGCTACAGGCAGGAAGATCCGCCGACCTCAACAGCGGAGGTCCACGCTACAAGGTCGGTGCTTTGCTCGCTTTTCCGGCGAAACTTCTGTTAGAATCCGCGCCGCAGGAGAGTTGCACTGGCGCCCATGAAGATTTGCCTTACTTGCCAGCAATCCTACTCTGATGATGTTGAGTTCTGTCCGCGCGACAGTGCTCGCCTGGCCGCCCAAGGCACGGAAGCCGGAGCGAAGCATGCGGCCGGATTGTCCCGCCGTTTTCGGCTTATACGCCGCCTGGGGAAGGGCGGCATGGGCATGGTTTTCCTCGCCGAGCAGATTGGGGTGGAAAATCGCCGCGTGGCGCTCAAGGTCCTGACTCGCAAACTCCTTGATGACCCTGACTTCCTGCTGCGCTTTCAGAATGAGGCGGGTTCCGCGGGACGCATTCATCATCCGAATGTCGTCTCCATCTACGAATCCGGCCAGGCCGACGACGGCACACCCTACATCGCGATGGAATTCCTGGAAGGCGAATCCCTTCGCCAGGCTCTCGCGCGAAGGGGCGCAATTCCGGTCGTTGAAGTAGCAGAAATTCTCCAGCAAGCAGCGCGAGGACTGAACGCCGCGCACAAGCTGGGCATCATTCACCGCGACCTCAAACCCGATAACATTTTTCTGACGTATCCGGACGATGCAGCGGCACCCTTGGCGGGCGCGCACGACGCGGCGGCAATTGCCCAGGACGTAGGGGCAGGCCTCGTGCCTGCCCTCCCTGTCGGCATTGCCGACACCGGGCAGGCACAAGACCCGCCCCTACGACCCGTTGTGGTCAAAATCGTCGATTTCGGCATTGCCAAGCTGCGCGAGTCCGGCGCCCACACGCAGACGGGCATGGTGCTGGGCACGCCCGCTTACATGTCTTATGAGCAAGCTTCCGGCATGAGGAGCGATGAACTGGATGCGCGCTCTGACATCTACTCGCTGGGCGTGGTGGTATATGAAATGCTCACGGGTCGCACGCCCTTCCATTCCGACACGACCCTTGGCTATTTACGCCAACACGTGCTGGAGCCGCCGCCGCCTTTCCGTGAGGTCGCGCCGGACCTGCCCGTGCCTTCCACTGTTGAAAGCGCTGTCATGAAGGCGCTGGTGAAAGACCGCAACCGGCGCTATGCCTCGGCTCTCGACTTTGCCCGTGAGCTGACCAGCGCCGCGCAGTTTTCACCCCCGGCCGAAACACACGTGCACGTTCCTTCTCCTCGGATTGTGGCTCCGCCCACGAAGCCACCGGTAGTGCGGGAAACTGATGTGTCCAAACCGCTACCCGGGAGTGCGCAAGCTAAGGTTGTCCCTGCCGTTCAAACTCCGCCTCTTTCTCCACCTCAGATAATTACCGAACCCCCAACCGCGCAGCCGCAAGGGAGCAAGCCCGCAGCGGCCAAGCCTCCATGGCCTCGGACTGCGCCCGAGCCACCCAGCGCGATGAGGTTCGTCGCCATTGCGGTAGTTGCGGTGATTTTAACCATCGTGGGTGTCTGGTATTTCTTGCAGCAAGGAACGGAAAAAGGGGATACGTCTTCGCCCTCCAAAGCCGGGCCATCCCAGGGCGAGGTGAGGGTCGATCCCAAGGACGGGCTAAAGTATGTCTGGATTACGTCAGGGACTTTCATGATGGGCTGCTCACCGGGGGATACCGAATGTGCCGCGGAAGAGAAACCGACACATCAGGTGACCATCACGAAAGGTTTCTGGCTGGGGAAGACGGAAGTGACGGTGGGGGCATACAAGCGCTTTACAGGGGCTATGGGCTTGCAGATGCCACCTGAGCCGTATTATAGCGAGAGGCCGTTGAACCCCGCGTGGGGTGACGAGGCCATGCCCATTGTCGATGTGACATGGGATGATGCCCAAGCCTATTGCAGTTGGGCGGGTGGGCGGCTGCCGACGGAAGCAGAATGGGAGTACGCCGCGCGCGGCGGGAGTGCCGAAGCGCGATACGGGCCAATCGAAGAGGTTGCCTGGTACTTTAAGAATAGCGGCCTGAAGACGGACGAAGTCGGCAAGAAGCGAGCTAACGGATTCGGGTTGTACGACATGTTGGGGAATGTGTGGGAGTGGGTGAATGATTGGTGCGACCAGAGCTATTACCAGAACAGCCCGTTACAAGACCCCACAGGGCCCGTGAGCGGTCAGTTCCGTATTCTGCGTGGGGGATCCTGGGTCGGCGTTCCCAAGTTCGTCCGCGTATCGGTCCGCTTAAGGGTCTCTCCAGCCTTCGATAGCAACAATGTTGGGTTCCGTTGTGTCGGGGAAGTGTTCGCTCCCTGACCCTTTTCCTTCTGCGCCAGCCCTCCTGGCAGCCGAACCTAACCCTTCCTTTCCTCTGCGCCTCGGCGGTGAGATGATGAAGCAATCAGCAGGCCCCGAAAATCGAAGATCGAAACTCGAAAATCACCAATCACCGATCACCAATGATCAGATGATCCGATGACCAGCGAGCGTAGCGCAGACCGACGGCGTTGCGGCCTGCGGTTCTTCCTTAGGTTTGCGCTCCCGAACCAAAGGGCAGACTCCTAATTTTGAGATTTGCGATTTTTGATACGAAAGAATTGCCGTTCCCAAAGACGGGGGGCGGCGCTCCACGAACAGATTCGCGGCCAGCGCCCCGATGTATCGGGACGCCGGGCGAACACGGGTAACCTCTCTGTCACCGCGTCCCATCCGTGGCCTGTTCTGGCTTCAGTGGCACCCCGATGCGTCGGGGTCCGCCATGCATGGAATGCATCCGCCATAGCACAGGCAGGAGTGCCTGTGCCACTACCCGCGCCTTGCCAACGTGTGATGTATAAGTTACAATGGAAACCGTGATCGAGATTCGCCACTACGTCAGCCGCGCCGGAAAAGATGTCTTTGATGAATGGCTGTCGGAACTGGCGGATGCCCGCGCACAGGCGAAGATTGCGACACGAATTGACCGGCTCGCTGCCGGGAACTTTGGCGACTGCAAGCCATTGCGGCACGGTGTGTGCGAGTTGCGAATCGATTGGGGACCGGGCTACCGGGTCTATTACGCGATGCTGGGAAGGGTATGCGTTTTGCTTCTCTGCGGCGGCGACAAACGTAAACAGTCGGCTGACATCGACCGGGCGCTCGAGTATCTCAGCGATTATAGAGAAAGGGGCGAAATCTTATGAAACGTAAAGCCAGCGTCTCCCACGACGATGCCATCGTTCGGCGGCTCCGCCAGGATTCGGATTTTGCCGCTGAGTACCTGAAAGCGGCATTGGAGGATGAGGACGAACCCCGCGTTCTGCTGATGGCTTTGCGCCACCTCGCCCAAGCTCAAGGGATCGCCAAAGTCGCCAAGGCCGCCGGCATCGAGCGGGAGAGTCTTTACCGGGCCTTGTCGAGCCAAGGCAATCCTCGCCTGTCCACGTTGGTTGCCGTCACCAAGGCCATTGGGCTCAGACTCACCGTGGAAGCCGCTCCATAATTCGCCGCTGCCGTCCCGATGCATCGGGTACCACCCGCGCAATCACCCGATTGACCGGTGATCCGATGACCCGATCACCGCCGATCCGCTCAATTGCAATTTCCCCGACCCCCGACTAGAATCGAAATCGAGGTGAATAAAATGGAAAATGACGTCCTGCGGATTGCGGGAAAGGAATTTCATTCGCGCCTGATTGTGGGCACGGGAAAATATCGCAGCTTTCAGGAGATGGCGAAGGCACACGCGGCTTCCGGCGCCGAGATCGTAACGGTGGCGGTGCGCCGCGTGAACCTGACCGACCGCAGCAAAGAGTCCATGCTGGATTTTATTGACCGCACCAAACTCTTTATTCTTCCCAACACCGCAGGGTGCTACTCCGCCGACGATGCCATCCGCACCGCGCGCCTGGCGCGGGAAGTGGGCCTTTCCAACTGGATCAAGCTGGAAGTGATTGGCGATGAAAAGACGCTGTTCCCTGACAACTTCGAACTCGTCAAAGCCACCGAGGTTCTGGCCAAAGAAGGCTTTGTGGTGATGCCCTACACCAATGACGACCTCATTTCCGCGCGACGCCTGATCGACGCGGGCGCAGCGGTGGTGATGCCGTTGGGCGCGCCCATTGGCTCCGGATTGGGAATTCAGAATCCCACCAACATCCGCATTCTGCGCGAAATGATAACGCAGGTACCCTTGATTATCGATGCGGGCGTGGGCACCGCCTCGGACGCCGCCTTCGCCATGGAATTGGGCGCGGACGCCGTGCTGATGAATACTGGAATCGCCGGAGCGCAGGATAGCGTGCTGATGGCTGAGGCCATGAAGAACGGAGTGTTGGCCGGACGCCAGGCCTTTATGGCAGGCCGCATGCCGAAGAAACTATACGCTACGGCTTCCAGCCCATTGCAGGGAGTAGTGAAGTAGCAGCGAAGAGTAGGGGCGGTTCGCGCGCAGCCCCTACTTGGGTTTAATTATCGTTAACCCCTTGATCTTGGCAAAATGCCGCGTGTTGAATGTGGCCCTATCGGCATCGGGGATTATTGCCATTCGTCTGCCGGCGCTTTGAGAGTCTTGCAGGCGCGCTGCAGATCACGACACCAAGCTCTTGCTTCTTCACCGCGCAGCGCGGTTCCAGCTAGCACCCCAGCTAATTCGCGCCCCAGGCAGCCCCTATCGCTCGCCGGAACCTTGCAGGAGACACGCGAGCCGATTACATTCGCTACCTTCATACCTTACCCCATTTGACCTTAATTCTTCTGCAACTCACTGAGCGCCGCCAGTATCTCTTCGCTGTGCTCAGACGGTTTTACCCCGGTCCACACTTTAACGATTTTGCCCTTGGGATCAATCAGGAACGTGTTGCGCGAGGCATACCCCCGCTCGCTCAGCGAACCGTATTCAGCCACCACTTTCTTATCTGTGTCCGCCAGAAGTTTGAACGTCAGGCTCTGTTTCGTGCAAAAGTCCTGGTGGCTTTCACTGGAGTCCACACTGACGCCGAGAATCACCGCGTTCTTCTCTTCGTACTTTGCCAGGTCGCGTTGAAAGTTGTGTGCTTCTATCGTGCAGCCCGGCGTGTTGTCCTTGGGATAGAAGTAGAGCACCACCCACTTGCCGTGAAAATCCTTCAAACTCACTTTGCTGCCATCCTGCGACGGCAGCGTTACAGCGGGCGCCTTCTGGCCCACTTGGGGAAGCTCCCCGGCCGAAGCCAACGACATTGCGAACCCAGCGCAGAGTATGGTGAGAGTGACAAGACGAACGACATGGTCCGTATGCATATTTGGTTTCCTCCTAAGCCCTTTCAACCAACATACACGTTTCCGGGTGGGCTCGCAACCGGAGAAGAATGATTCCCGAAGGGTGCAGGGCCTTCGGCAACTAGGGAGTGGGAGACGTTTCCTTGCGGGGGGCGGGCGGATTGGCAGGCGCTTTTTCGGGGAGGGTATAAATCTTCTCGCCGGGCTTAACCAGGTGCATATCCTCGCGGGCCTTACGTTCAATGGCGTCGGGGTTTGACTTCAGATCCCGGTTTTCCTTGTCCAACTGATCGTTCTCCTGCTTGAGTTGCAGGAGTTGTTGCTGAATCGTCTGGAGCTCTTTCCGCTGCCGGCGCAGCGCCAGATATCCATTCTGGCCAAAGATGTTATGGACAATCAGCGCGATCGACAAGAGCAACAGCACCAGGATGCCGTTGCGGTAAAGCGCCGAGGATTCGAAATTTGAATCGCTCATGGTTCGAAGTCTACCGTTTGGAAAATCACATACCCGCACTCCCCCGGTCAAGGGGGTTGCTTCTCACAATGCCCTCATTGTATCTTCTGTTGCAAGTTCCGTGCAACCGAGCG
>JARLGN010000442.1 GCA_031292775.1 Acidobacteriota bacterium
CGGCAATGGCTTTGCCCCAAGCCGTTTCATGATCGCGGGATCGGCATAAGGATCGAAGTGAAGGTCGGAAAGCAGCAGGAACATGCCCGTCCCAGGATAGGGTTGAAGTACCGGTCGGTCATTCGGCAGGCTGAGTGCCCCCGTGGCAAGAGCGAAAATCAGTACAAGTGTTTTGGCGCCCATGCTGCGCAAAGGTTCTCCTCCAACGGTAAGGTAAGGGGCAACACCCGTGGCCCCAAATCCAGCGTTGGAAGTATACACCGGCTCTCACGCCGTACCGGCGCGCCATTGCATCGTGAGTGTTTAACGGAACTGAAGAAAGGTTGATTCAGCGCGGGATTGGATACGATGGAACGGTGGTTGCAACCTCTCGTAGCGCTGACCTTCAGGTCAGCACTTATACTCGGCTCGGCATTTTCGGCCGAGCACGGGTGTGCCGACCTCACGGCCGGCGCTACATCTATCTCACGCGGAGTTGGAATGCCGTTATTTCCCCACTGGCACGGGAACAAGTTCCTGAGCGGATTCAACTCGCACGGCAGCGCGCTCGATACTGGCCACAACTTCGCGGGAATAGGGGATAAAGTGGTGGCCGGAAATCATGATGGTGGCGGCCATCCAGAGTTTCGGCGAATTGAACACGTAGTGGGTGAGGATCTTAAACAGGTAGTTCCAATAATATCTTTTGTACGAGGATTTAACGCCCTGATGCCAAATCGACCGCGCCACAATGGCCGCGATGCCGGCGGCATTCGGCTGGCGGGCGGCGCGTTGGTTCTTTTTAATCTTCCAACTTTCCATCGACCGCCACGCGCGCGCAAAGAACGCCTTGGGTTCGTAAATGGCTGCCAGCGTTTTCGCCTGTCCTCGCAGCATTACCGCCGGCGCCAATTTGGTGCGGAAGTTGGGCGGATTCGTGTCGCCGCTGTGGTGTTCGGATTCCTCCAGCAGGCGGCCTTCTTTTTGCATGCGTTCATAAAGGGCGGTGCGTGGCATGGCGTGCAGGGAATTCAGCAGGGCCCAGGGGATGGCGGTGCGCTCAATGAATTCAATCTGGCGATCAAAAATGTCGTCCGTGTCAGAGTCAAAGCCAACAATGAACCCGCCCGTAACCCACAAGCCCTTCTCGTGGAGAAGGTCGATGCAGCTTACCGGGTCCACAGCCAGGTTCTGGAATTTCCTGGTTTCCTGCAAGGATTCCGTGGAAGGGCTCTCAATGCCGAGGAAGACATAAAAGAAGTTGGCTCTCACCATGGCATCGACAAGGGCTGTTTTCTTGGCCAGATCCATGGAAGCCTCCGTGTAAAACATGACGGGGAATCCATGCGCCTTCTGCCATTTTTCCAGCTCCACACAAAGTTCCAGGGCGCGGGCGTGGTTGCCAATGAAGTTGTCATCAACAATGAAGACCTGCTTCATCCATCCCAGTTTCAGAAGCGCATCCAGTTCTGCCGTCACCTGCTGCGGGAGTTTGGTGCGGGGCTTGCGTCCGTAAAGAATGATGATGTCGCAAAATTCGCATTGGAAAGGACATCCACGGGAGAACTGAATCGACATGGAAGCGTAGCTATTCAGCTTCAGCAGGTCGAACCGGGGGACCGGGGTATGGGTCACATCCGGTTTGTCGATAATTTCATAGTGCCTTTTCGCCGTACCGGCTTCCAGCTCGGCAGCAATTTCGCCAAATACCTCGTCAGGCTCGCCCACCACCACGTGGTCCGCGAGCTTCAGCATACGTGCCGGTTCGCTACTCGCATAGGGACCGCCCACAATCGTGCGCCGGCCGAAGCTGCGGGCGCGAGCCAGAACGTTTTGCAACCCCGTTTTCTGAACTTCCATGCCGCCCACCATGACGAGGTCGGCCCAGCGCAGGTCGTCATCCGTCAGGTCTTCCACTGCCTCATCAACCAGGCGGAGCGTCCATTCCGGGGGGCAGAGCGCCGCCACCGTGATCAGTCCCAGCGGCGGCATCACCACTTTTTCGGGAAGCAATTCCAGCATCCCCGTGAATGCCCAGAAAGAATTGGGAATTTTGGGCCACACAAATAGGGCTTTGATTTTCTTGCCGAGAGGAGGGTAGGGCGTTGCTGCATCCAGCGGGAGAGCGGCCGTGGGGATCATGGTCGATCCTTTCACGTGGATTCCCACCCTGGGCAGCCGTCAAGCGGTGAGCGGACGCAGTAGATTTGTTGTTACTACTGTGCCCCTGCCCTTAGGAAAGGAAACCACTTTGGCCGATCCGCACGTGGAGCATTCCCGTAGTGAGACTCATACCAATTTCTTTGGGGACTCGAATTTGCGCGGTTGGTGCGTAAGCTGCAAGAGTCAGCTTGAACTTCAGGCCGGTCTCAACTATACAATGGTTCGGGTACACAAACAATACAAAGGTGCCAGGTGTCAGGTGACAGGTAACGGACGCAGAACAACCCTTACACCCGCTACCGACATCTTCCTTTCTCGTGACCTCTGTGTCTCTGTGGTGAGTCTCTTTTCCCAGAATGACTTGACGTGCGCGGATCGTAGCGTATATATGGAAACGCAGAAGTCCCTGAAAGGACAGTCACCATGAACAGTCGAGAGCTTCTGACCGCGACGTTCCGGGGTGAACGGACCGAACGCATGCCCGTTTCACCTTTCATCGCCCATAACAGCATTTATGAGATGTTTCGTTATAAGCCTGAGATCGACTCGTATGTAGTGCCGACGGATTTTGATCTGGCGGAAAAGTTCGTCGCCTATCATGACTTCTTCGGGTTCGACGTGTTGTTCACCCTGGGACACATTGGGGACCGCTACATTCCCTCCTCGGCGGAGGACTGGGACGTGACGATAACGCGCGAAGGCGACCGGGACAAGCAGCATCGCATCACTACGGTCCGCACCCCGGCGGGTGAACTTCGGCAGGTGATGAACTTCAATCGCAGCTCTCCGTATATGGTGGTGCTCGCGGTGGAGAAGTATTTGATTGAAACGCCGCGGGATTTCGAAATCTTTTCCCGGTACGTTCCCCCGGCACAGTTCATGGATTGCAATCTGGTGCGCCAGGCGCGGAAGGCGGTGGGGGATAAGGGCCTGGTAAATCCCTGCACTCACGGAGCCTTCAACACCCTGGCGCAGCTCCGCAAACTTGAGGATGTGATGATGGACCCCTTAACCGATGAGGGGCTTTACCGCGCGATGATCGAGTTCCTTTTGCAGTGGCAAATGAGGCTGCTCCGCGAAATCATAAAGGCCGGGGCAGACTGCATCGAAATTGGCGGCAACATGGCCACAAGCGGTGTTGGGCCTGAATTCTTCCAGCGCTACGTCAGGGATTATGAGAACCAGATGGCGCGCGAAATCCACGCGGCGGGCGCCTTCGTGGTTTATCACAATTGTGGCGACGCCCAGAAGATTATGCACCTCTATAACGACATGGATATCGATGTGTGGGGTTACCTGACCGGCCCCCCCTTCGGTGACGTCATCCTGGACGAGGTACTGCGCGTTATTCGGCCCAACATGGCCCTGCGAGGTAACATTGATCAGGTCGAATTCCTTCGCAGCGCCACTCCTGATCAGGTCAAGCAGCGCGTCCGCGAGGTGCTGGAGCGGGTGAAGGCCCGGGGGAACTGGATTCTCAGTACCACTGATTTTCCCTTCGACGGCCAACCCTACGAGAACATGCACGCGCTGGCCGAAGCCGGCCACGAATACGGCCGGTATGAGTGAATCGTGGCTACGTTGCCCCCAAGACGGGGTCCGCGCTAATCATAGGTGGGACGATACGGCTGGGCCTCGATTTTGAACACATATGCCTGCATGCAAGGCTTGTTCTGGGCAATGGCATCGGGAATTTGAATCACCAGTCCATCCCGGTGCTGCCGCCATTTGAGCGGGGTGTTAACTCCCAGCATCGTCACTTGTGACCCCTCGCGCGCGCGCAATGACCGCAGTGTCAGCGCCTCCCCGGGCCACTTCAGGCTGATGGCGTAAACGTGCGCTCCGTCTTTCGTGCGGGTAAACCGGACGTTCTCTCCGTCACTAAAGACATTCCAGGGGCGGGTTTCGAAAATGGCCTCACCGTTCACCTTGAGCCACTTGCCGGCGTACTCCAGACGCTCGACGATCTCCTGCGGGAATGTTCCATTGGGCAACGGGGACACGCCCGGCATGAAGTTGCCGCCCTTGGAC
>JARLGN010000443.1 GCA_031292775.1 Acidobacteriota bacterium
CCATCCCCAGTCCTCCCCCGGCTCAAGGGATCGCATAATGGGGTGTTTGGTTTTTCGAAAGTGCTTCGTGGCGTGCCGGTTCTTCGAGGAGTCGCAGCAGCCGACGTGGCCACAAGTCTCACAGAGGCGCAGATGAACCCACGAATCGCCCATCTTTAAGCATTCTTCGCATCCATCTGTGCCGGGAGATGGGTGTTGTATCTGGTCGAAGTGTGAACATGTTTCCGGCATTATATCCCTCCTCTATGCTGTCGATGACGGGGTCTTGGGCTGAGTGATGGGCAAATAAACCTGGAATCGAGTGTCGCCCGGGTGCGAAGTGACGCGGATCTCGCCATGATGATTCCTGATGATCCGGCAAACAGTATCCAGCCCCAGGCCCGTCCCCTCGCCGACTCCCTTGGTGGTGAAAAAGGGATCAAAGATGTGTGGCAGAACATCGGGTGGAATTCCCGGCCCGTTGTCTCCAATCTCGACAAGCACGCGGTCAATTTCACGCGCGGTCCGTACCCGCAATTCACCCTTCCCGTGCATGGCCTCAATGGCGTTGACGAACAAGTTCGTCCAAATCTGGTTGAGCTCACCGCCATAGGCGCAAATTTTCGGAAGGTTTGCGTCGTATTCCCGCACTACGTTCACTCCGGCTTTGAGTTTGTGGTGGAGAATCGTCAGAGTGTTCTCAAGGCCCTGGCGCAGATCGACCTCCTTCATGGCAGACTGGTCCATGTAAGAGTATTCCTTGATCGCGCCGACCAGGTCCGAGATGCGTTTGGTGCTGATTTCGATCTCGTTGATCAGCCTGGCGATGGTGAGCAGCGACGCGATGCGGGTAAGAGCATCGCCCACCACCTCTTCACCAACCTGGCCTGCGAGGCTTTCCAGCTTGGGGATTTCCACGCCGGCGTCAGCGATGGCCGGGGCGATCTTCCAGGCATCCTGTACATGACGCGCTTCGAGCCACGTGGTGATGCGCTCCTCGCGATCACCTTGGGCCAGGGGGTCTGCGGAATTGGTGGGGGTTTGCCCTGCCTCCCGTTCGAACCGGGTTATCAGTTCGCGTTGCCCGGGGGAAAGGGCATGACGTGCAAGCCGGATACTTGCGTCCCGCACGGTCTCAAGCGTCTCGCGAAGGCTGGCGGTGGCCCGTTGGGCGGCGGCTGCAGGGTTGTTCAGTTCATGCGCCAAACCTGCGGACAGCTTGCCCAGCGCCATCAGCTTGTCCCGCTGCGTCTCGATCCGCGTGGTTTCGCGGATGCGGTCAGCCATGATGGAAACCAGACGCTGGCCGAGCAGGGGCATGCGCTCAAGCAATTCAGGAAAGAGGCTTCGGTGAAGCAGCGCAATGCGAGTGGGAAGCACGGCTTGAGATGTGCCGCCGTAATGTGTCAGCCGCGAGTAGGGGAGCAGACCGGTAACCTGGCCGGCAAACCCTCTGAAAACGGGTCCATCCGCACCGCCTCCCCGTTGGATCCGAATCTCCCCCTCCAGGATCACGGTGAGATAGTCCAGCGGTTCACCCTCCCGGCCCATAACCTCTCCCGGTTGGAAACGCATTTCCTGAAAGTGGTCCACCAGCCAGGCGAGTTGGTCCATGGGCAAGTCAGCGAAGACCTCGATCTTGCGCAGGTCGTTAATGGAAACTCTCGCCGTTGTGGTCGTAAGGTTCTCCGCCAAATCACACCTCACTGAGGTATTGATGAGTGAACTGCACGGCAATTGAGCCTTCGCCCACGCCTGAGGCGACCCTTTTCACGGAGCCGTGGCGGACGTCACCCGCGGCGAAAATACCGGGCACACTGGTTTCCGGCCAAAACGGATCGCGGCCGAGCGGCCATCCCGTGGGCCGCTTTCCATCCCGCATCAGGTCCGGGCCGGTAAGAATAAATCCGCGCTCGTCGCGCTCCACGACGTTCGTGAGCCAATCCGTATTGGGCTCGGCGCCAATGAAGATGGAGAGTATGTTCGTGGGTACCGTGTCCGTCTTGCCGCTGTCCCCGCAGCGAATGGAAAGAGCTTCCAGGTGAGTGTCTCCGTGAATTTCCACCACCTGGGAGTGGGTTTCCACCTGGATGTTCGGTGTTTTCTTGATCTGGTCAATCAAGTACTGAGACATCGTGGAGGAGAGGGACGCGCCCCGCACCAGCATGACCACTCGCCGCGCGTACTTGGAGAAGTACATTGCCGCCTGCCCGGCGGAGTTCGCGCCTCCGACAATGTAAACGTCTTCACCCTGGCACGACATGGCCTCGGTCATAGCCGAGCCATAGTAGACGCCGCACCCTTGCAGGCGCTCCGCTCCGGGCACATCCAGCTTGCGGTAAGAAACGCCCGTAGCAATCAGCAACACTTTGCAACCAATGTCGGCCCCCTCCGCCAGCTTGACGATGCGCGAGGGTCCTTCCACGCGGACACCGGTGACCTGTTGGGGGGAGAGAATCTCAACTCCGAAGCGCCGGGCCTGGGCCACCGCGCGCCGCGCCAGGTCACTCCCGCTCAGTCCGGAAGGGAAGCCGAGATAGTTCTCAATGCGGGAGCTCATTCCCGCCTGACCACCCGGCGCTTCCATTTCAATCATCACCGTGCTGAGGCCCTCTGACGCGCCATACACGGCTGCCGCCAACCCTGCCGGGCCGCCACCCACGATCACCAAGTCGTAAAACGCCACTTCGGGTCGAACGCGCAGCCCGAGCTTTTCGGCCAATTGCCCCACGCTTGGGTCCGCGAGAGATGCGCCATCCGGGAAAAGCACCATCGGCAGGTTGGCGGCATTCGCTCCCGATGCGTCCACCAGGCGGCGCACCTCCGCGACTTGATCCGCCGTCTCCACATCGACCCATCGGTAAGGCGCCTGGTTGCGCGTCAGGAAGTCTCGAATCGCATACGAGTGGGGAGACCAGCGCGTGCCGAGAACGCGAACCCCCTCGAAAGGAGGCCGGAACGACCCCATCCAATCGTCCAAAAGGTCATCGAGCACCGGGTAGAGGTGCTCCTCCGGAGGGTCCCACGGCTTGAGCAGGTAGTGATGGATCCTGGCGTCGTTGATGGCGCGAATGGCCGCGTCGGTGTCGGCATAGGCGGTCAGCAGGACACGCTTGGAGTTGGGGAAGAGGGCCATCGCCTGTCCGAGGAATTCCACCCCGGTCATTTGCGGCATTCTTTGATCGACGAGAAGCAGCGCCACCGAATCACCCCGCCGCTTGAGTCCACGCAGAGCCTCCATGGCAGCCGCCCCGGAGTCCGCACGCAACACGCGGTAGCGCTCAGCATACCGGTGGCGCAGGTCACGCTCGACAGCGCGCAATACTTCCGGGTCGTCATCCACCGTCAGCAATACGGGCTTGGCCATTTGCTTTCCTTGACAATCAATTATAGGGAATTCCAGAGGCTCATACGGGGGGATGGCTATCATCCCCATTACCTTGACAAACTATTAGATGCACCTCAATTATGGTCTGTTTCGGTCATATTGTCTATCTTCATCCCCCTGCCGGTGGACCGGTACAAGGGTTGCATGATCCCGTTGGGGAGCCCTTCCGCGAAATCAGATGACCATGGTGGCCTGTTCCTGCCTGAATGCAGAGTACGGGCCGCCCACGCTACAAGATCCGCCCGCCGGTTACCAGGCCGGGCCTTTTGGTTTTGTGTCGATCACCCCGAAACGGCCCTGCCCGTGGCCGACCGCGCTTGCTGCATGTATACTTGTGAGTCGCACTGATTCATGAGCCGTGGCGATTTGTTCCCCTCCGGTTGGAAATTACGAGGGATTCGGACTTCTGTATTCTGAAGGAAACCCATGCCCGACGAAATGCGGGAGATTCTCGAGCACGGCAAGACGCTGGCGGTGGTGGGCTCGTCTTCCAAGGCCATTCGCCCGAGCCATGGCGTGGCGGCTTACATGCAGGGCCATGGCTATCGAATCATACCCGTGAACCCGCATGAGGCATCGGTGCTGGGTGAGAAAAGTTTTGCGACACTCGACGCCGTGCCCGAGCCTTTCGATGTGGTGGTGATCTTCCGCCGTTCGGAGTTCGTGCCGGAAGTGGTGGAAGCGGCGATTCGCAAG
>JARLGN010000444.1 GCA_031292775.1 Acidobacteriota bacterium
ACCTCCTTGTGACCCAAATTTATCTCAACCATCAAGCAACCAGTGCGCGGCGAATCTCACGCGAAGCGTCCGCCGCCGGCCGGCTTCGTTCAAGTCGGCATAGCGCGACAATTCCTGGATCAGATGAATACCGGGAAATGCATGGCTACATGGGCGTTTAGCGGTACTAATCCGACGGACGAGCTGATAAGTGCCGGTTTGCCGCCATCGGGCCGAATCGAAGTCCGGACCGCCGAGCAGATCACGGATGGCCAGCCGTTTCGAGTTTCTTGCGGATTCTAGCAACTTCGGTGGGTTCTATGTCGATAGGTGCCCTGGTTTCATACTCATTCAAAGCATCCCGCCAAAGCACGATGGCCTCCTTAACCTTGCCTTTCTTGAAATAAACGTCGGCCAGATGCTCGGAAATGGTGGCATCAGAGGCGGTGACCTCCCAAGCGAGGCGCAAATGGCTCTCGGCCTCGTCCAGCTGCCCGAGGCGATCACAGACCAAGCCTAGGCTATCGAGGTAAGTGCCATTTTGAGGACTCACTTTCACGGCGTGGCTGATGAGCTCTCGCGCTTCTTCCAGTCGGACGTTCCGTTCCGCCAGCATATACCCGAGGTTGTTGAGCGCCCTGGCGCTCCCTGGGTTTGTCTTCAAAATCTTGTGATACTCCGTTTCTGCTTCTTCGTACTTATGCATGTGAAAAGAATATGCATCGGCCCGCTCAAAGGAGACCGCTTCCTGTTCCTCCTTAGTCTGTGATAGTTGTTCCGCAAGCTGGAGACTCTTCTCCATTTCATTATAATTTTTAGCTCTTTTGCAAATATTGGCTATAGCCAAGTGGGTCTCTCGGTCCTTCTCACCGTTGAGCAAGCTGCGCATCTCGATGAGAGCCTGACCCGTCTTGCCCAAGTCACCCAGCACTAAAGCGTGCACCCGTTTGATCGCGCGCTCATTTGGATATTGCTTCAGCGCTGCATCGGCTTCTGCCCAAGCTTTCGCAAAACTTCTTTCCTGGCGAAGAGTATTGATGAGCCGTACAGAGACCGTGTATGCGTTCTCAGGTATTTGTTTGGGGACAATGCCATACTCCATCCGGTAAATCTCGACACCGCGGACATTTTCGTACGAACTCCCCCAGCAATAAACTTTCCCCTCGGTTGTGAGGCCGCACGTAGGTCCGCCCACGCTCATCGACCGGAACCTAAGGCCGCCCGAGACTGGGACGGGAACGGCACTGCCGTTCTCCGTACCGTTGCCGAGGTGACGCCTCCCCCAACAGTAGCCTGCTCCGTCCAACGTAACCCCACAAGCCTGCTCATCGTCGGCGCTGATCAATTGAAAAACCAACCCGCCCGGAACCAGTGCGACATCCTCCGAGCGCTTGCTACTGCCAGTTTCCATCTTACCCAAGCAATAAGCCGCGCCTTCAGGAGTGAGTGCACAACCACCAGCCAGCGACTGGAAGCGGACGTTAATCCTCCCCCATCCCCCATTGTCACCGTTACATTTTACAATTCCTGTCGTCAGGCTGCCGCATACACTTTCGCCGTCGGCGGTTATTGAGCGGAAAGTATATTCAGGCGAATCGGGCTCAGGCACGCGATCGCCGCGGAGCCCCCAACGATAGACCTTACCTTCGCGAGTAAGCCCCCAAATTTCGTACCCGCTTACCGTTACCGACTGAAAAAGGAGTCCCCCGGAGACGCTGACGGGAACAAAGCTATCGCTCTGCAAGCCGTCGCCGAGTGGGCCTGCACCCCAGCAGTAAGCGGCACCCTCGGCGGTTACTCCGCAAACGCGAACGCCGGTGGCGCTTAAGGTCTGAAAGGTAAGCCCGCCCTGAACACGCGTCGGATGCTCAGTGAAAACGTTCTTGCCTTTATCAATACCATTATATGTCCCGACTTCCCCCCAACAGAATGCTTTGCCTGTCGCATTGATGCCGCACACGCGACTATATCCGGCACTTACGCCCGAAAATCTAGTAGGCGTAATCTGCTGGCCGAGATCCACTGGGTAACCCCACTCTCTGAGTCTGTTTATGATGCTGGTAATTCTGATAGCTTCACCATAAGGAGCAGTATCTGACCGCAGCATGCCAACCAGATCGCGGTTTTCATCGAGCAGTGCGCCCCCGGAGTGGCCGCCAGTGATCAAGTTGGACTCAAATTCCAATGAGTCTCCTCTAGCTTCAGCAAATTTCTCTGGGGTTGTGTTTACTCGCCAGGGCCTTCCTCCGGGGTAACCTAACAAATATATGTCGTCGCCGCGTTGTAGTGAACTGGGAGAGCCTAAGCGGTCGAATGGCAGATCCTCTATATTGATTCCCAGTTGACTGAATCCGGTCATGCGCAGCACTGCCAGATCCAACTCGGTATCGCGCTGCCGCAAAAGCGTCGCTTTGACAGTCTTACCTGGCAGCCACTTGAAATGGATCTGAATCTCTTCCGCCTCATCCTCGCCCTTCCGGACGACGTGATTGGCGGTCACGATGTAGAGAGTGTCGCTTCCCGCACCGCAAATGATTCCGGCGCCCCTGCTTGGCCCTCCATTCAGGCTGGCATCGATCATGACGATCAGATATTTGATGTCCTCTTCGGACATATTCGGAGATTGTGAGGCGGCAGGGGCAGCGTTTGCTGCTAAACACAACTCGCCGAGTGTCCAGACCGCTGCTAGAATCATACGAACAATAAGATTGGCCGGTTTCATAGAGGTTTCCCCCACCAGCGCAGCACGCCGGCGATCAAACCGAACAAATAAAGTGCGGTGCCCCAAAGCAGAGACAGGCCGTGGCGCGCTCGCAGCCATTCGAGCCATGTCGGCATGAGGCTTCGGCGGTTTTCGCCCGAGCCAATGCTCATGCCACGGACGCGGCCGTGAAATTTCAGGTCAATGTGGTCATCTTGCAAACGGAGTGTCCGGAATTGACCCTGGGACTGCACAAAATGAAGCATCTCTCCCGGGCGGAGCTTGCGTTCCTGGTCATTGAGTGCGGCGAAGTAGAGAGTGCCTGAAAGCATTGTTGACGCCCGACGGATCACAGTGCGATCTGTGTCCAGGAACTCGTCAATGTGGAAGAGGGAGAGGTTGCTGGCGGATAGCTGCGAAGAGAACATTCCCACTGATGTGTCAGGCAACGCCAGATCCAAATCAACCTCATTCGTCCCTGGTTGCAAGAGAACAGCCTTGGGCGTCACAAAATCCAGCAGTTCCGTGCCGCGGCCAGCGAACCCAACTTGGACCGGGCCATTGACATCACTGCGCAGCTTCAGATCATTCCCCTTCAGGGACAATCGAAACTCGTGCGGAAGCTCGGTATGACGCACCCACACGTGCGTTTCCTTTGGTAAAGCCAAGGCAGCGAGGCCAATGCTGCCCCGGCGCTTACCATTTGAGGCGGCCAACAAGCGCAGGGCGGATTCCATGCCATCGGGAGTTTGAAGTATTTGAGCCTCCCGATTTCGAGCCTGTGGCAGTTGAATTTCGTGCAGCCCAGAGACACCTAAAGCCGAAAGATTCATCGCCTCGGCTAGAATCTGCTGCGCAGGCAAAACGAAACTGACTTCTGACAGGGCTAGATCTAACTCAACTTCTGTCTCCGTGACTCGAGCAAATAGCAAAACGCTGACAACAAGGAGCGTGCTCCCTAGTGCCGCGGCCACGGGCCACCGCTTACGCGTGGAGGGTCGTTGCGCGGCCTGGTAGAGTTCATAGAGACGGGCGAGGCGTCCCAGTGCCTCCAGTTGTTCGGCGGAGACATGCCCACCGGCGCGGAGGGCTTCATCGCTGGCAGCCTGAGCTTGCTGGCCGAGCAAATCTCGGAGTTGATCTCTTGTAGTTCCTGGCACGCTAGCGCCTCCTCATTACTTCGCGACCTGGCGGTCAGTTTCAGTTGCGGTGGTAGAACCAGACTTGAGCTGTAGACGAACTTCCATCTCTGAGTGTGGCGCCAATTTCCAGGTAGTAGACGCCTGGGGTTTTCAGTTCCGGAATGGAAAGGGTGATGCCTCGTTCAGCAGGATAATAGCCATACCCAAGGGCCTGATCCTTTTTGATGAAGGCCCCAGGAGACCCATCTGGCTTCGTTGGTGCCAAGCTGACAAAAACCTCGGCTAAATCGACACCCGGCAGGAGTGTCAACTGATAGCCGTGCGATTTATTGGCAGCCCCTTGTTGCCTAATCCGGAGTGGCAAATAGACGTCGCGCTTCGTGTTGCCCTGCACGTAGGACGTCCAGGCTACGATTCCGAGATCGCTTCTGTGGAGATTGAGGGTGGCAAGTAGATTCGGTGGCCAGACGTACGAGGCACTACCTGCAGCGCGGATGGTATCCATCCGGTAATAAAGCCTGTGCCTGAGCGCTAGGGCACGCAGATGAATATCCGCGCTTGCAGGGCCAGGTGCCGTCCATTCCACTACCAAGTTTTGGTTGACGGTGAGATCAAAGTCTTCGACCGATTCCGTTAGCGACGCGACGAGCAAGGGTGTGCTGGCCACTTCTCTGATATAAATCCCTTCGCACCGATCATTGCGGAGACGATACCCATACGGGTCATCAGTCGATTGACGCAGTTGGGGATCACAATGATTTTCTTGAGGGAAAATCGATTTCGATAAGCCCGCTAGCCATAGGAGCAGGCAAAGAAAAGCGGCACGAGGAATTAGGACAAGCTGGCTCCGCCACATAAGCCCCCCTGATATCCCACAATCCGTTAACGATCACCGAATTATTTAAACGTCTAGGTATCTCCTAAAGGCGCATTTCAGATGATCTGCTTCCTATCATACGTTCGCCACAGAGCTCGCGCTAAAGAAAAAGGTGCGTGCTCTCAACGGATTTCGGACAGGCTAAACCAATACCGTGGCTTCTTGGCAAAAATAGACACATGCATTTGGGTCATCCACCGCCAACGCCCTGACTCTGCAGTGTAACGCAAACTGTAGAAATGGTTGTATTGGGGATTTCGATTCCAACCACCGCGAGATAACTCACGGATGGCTAACCGGAATTATTCGACTCCCGCAGCGGGATTAGTCCTGTGAAGTCGGCATAGCGCCACAAATCCAGGGCCAGATGGGCGCAGGGAAATGCGTAGCTCCATGCGCGTTTCTCGTTACCTATCTGGTGAGACTTCCCACAACGCGACTTCGGGGGAGTCAATGAGATTTCACTTATCGGGCGACCGCGTTTACCGGGCACTGACGCGGTTTTTGTCACGAAATGCCGCCTATCCGTCAGGAGCGGGCCGGCAGCGATGCCTAC
>JARLGN010000445.1 GCA_031292775.1 Acidobacteriota bacterium
CGAGATAACCAGACTTAGTTCAGGAGACTAAAGGTGTGCCTAAGAGGGGCTGTTCTCATTAACTAAGGTAGGTGAATTAGCCCTTTTTGTCAAGCCTATAATGATCTTCTGGACGATTCTTCCATGGCTAACCGTTGTCAGGAAGCGATTTATCGTCTTGTGCCAACTGCTCCTGCCGAGTCATTTTTCATTATGGGCAAGCGAACGCTGGTGGAAGGTTCGTGATATTGTCCTTGGTCAGCAGGTCCGCCATAGATGATATTATTCGCGATTGGGAACGCTGGCGCGGAATTGAAGATCGTTGGACTCTCCAGGAGTTGCTCATGAGGAATTGCCTTCGTATTACATGCCTTATCGTCAGCCTTTTCCTTCCCCTCACCGCCAAGGCGCAGGCGGCGTTTTCACTTAATGCCGGCGATAGGGTGGTATTTTACGGTGACAGCATCACCGATCAGCGGCTTTACACCGTCTATATTGAAACCTATGTCGTAACACGCTTCCCCCAGCTCCGTGCCACCTTTGTGCATAGTGGCTGGGGTGGCGACCGTGTCTCGGGCGGAGGCGGTGGACCCATCGACGTGCGGCTCGAACGCGATGTCATTCCCTACCAACCCACGGTGATGACCATCATGCTGGGGATGAACGATGGAGGCGTACGGCCGTTTGACGAAGGGCTCTTTGCCAAGTACACCCAGGGATATCAGCACATTGTTGAATCGGTGCAGAAGGCCGATCCGCAGATTCACCTTACACTGATTCAACCCTCGCCCTACGACGACGTGACTCGCCCTCCCGGTTTTGAGGGCGGTTACAATGCCACCCTCATTCGTTACGCGGAGTGGGTAAAGGCTTATGCCCAGCGGATAGGAGCGACCGTGGCGGACCTGAACACGCCGGTCGTGGATGTACTGAAGAAAGCGAACGCCATCGATCCCAAACTTGCGCAAAAGATTGTGCCGGATCGCGTGCATCCGGGCCCTGACGGTCACCTGATTATGGCGGAGGCAATCCTGAAGGCCTGGAACGCGCCCGCCACCGTGAC
This sequence comes from Acidobacteriota bacterium, assembly GCA_031292775.1. Lineage (GTDB taxonomy): Bacteria > Acidobacteriota > Terriglobia > UBA7540 > UBA7540 > Bog-366. The sequence goes on from JARLGN010000445.1 coordinate 1,043, forward strand.
CGCGGTGGAAATCAACGCGGCGAAGCGGCATGTCGTACGCGCGGACAATACGGAAGTTGAAAGAGTGGTTTCACACGCAGGAACCCTGACATGGAAACAGACGGACAAAGCGCTGCCCATGCCCTTCGACCTGAGTAATCCCATGACCACCCTGGTAATGCGCTGTTCGGATTTCGTCCAGGCCCTGGACCAGGAACCCTTGCGCGTAACCCGCCTGAAGGCAGAAAAATATACGCTGAAGATCGATGATGAAACAATTGGAACGTTTACCGCGTCGCAGCTTGCGGAAGGGATCAATCTCGCTGAACTCTCCACTCCCATGAGCAAACAGGCGATGGCGGTCGAAACCTTAACCGTGAAACACAACACGGTCCATTACGGCCGCTGGCGGATGATTCAGGTGCCGCTTAACGGGGTGACCGCGCCCCACCTACAGACGGCCTTGAATGATTTGAATACCCTGGACTTTGAGCTCGTTGAGGAGCAGCGTGCCGCCGCACTGCCGAAGACGCACGCGTATGAGCTGGTTCCCCAGGAAATACAAGCAACAAGAAGGTAAATAACATCATGAAGGCCTTGACGCTCACGGATTACAAGCAACTTGTTTACGGAGATGCCCCGGACCCGCGCATTGCCAACCACGAGGTACTGGTCAGGGTGCGGGCCTGCGGCATTTGCGGCAGTGACGTTCATGGGATGGATGGGTCCACCGGACGGCGCGTTCCGCCCATTATCATGGGCCATGAAGCCGCCGGCGTGATCGCCGAGGTCGGAAAACAGGTCAAGGGTTGGAACGTTGGTGACCGCGTAACGTTCGACTCGACAATTTTCTGCGGCACGTGCTGGTATTGCCAGCGCGGATTGATCAACCTTTGCGACAACCGCCGCGTTCTGGGCGTCTCCTGCGAGGATTACCGCCAGCACGGGGCGTTTGCCGAATACGTCGCCCTGCCCCAACGTATTTTGTACCGTCTGCCGGACTCGGTTTCCTTTGAAGAAGCCGCCATGCTTGAACCCGTGTCCGTGGCAGTACACGCGGTGGAACGGACTCCGGTTTCACTGGGGGACACTGCCGTGGTGATGGGCACGGGCATGATCGGACTGCTGGTAGTGCAGGCCCTGCGCGTCGCGGGTTGCGGAAAAATCATTGCTGTCGATTTGGAACCAGAGAAGTTGAAGCTGGCATTGACGCTCGGGGCCGACCTTGCCCTGAAGGCAGATGAGTGCGACGTTGTCCAGGAGGTTCGGAGCCGCACGGAAGGGCGCGGGGCCGACGTTGCCCTGGAAGTAATTGGACTGAGCCCCACCATCAACACGGCAGTTGCCAGCCTGCGCAAAGGCGGTTCGCTGACTCTGATCGGGAATTTTCGACCTACGGTGGACATCCCGCTGCAGGCTGTGGTGACGCGACAATTGACGCTGGCAGGTAGCTGCGCCAGTAGCGGCGAATACCCTGCCTGCTTGGAATTGCTGGGACGCAAAGCTATCAGAACCCAAGCTCTGGTTAGCGCCACTCCCCCTCTGGCGGAAGGTGCAGGCTGGTTCAAACGTTTGTATGAACGTGAACCAGGCTTGCTAAAAGTTATCCTGCATTGTTAGTCGTCTGAAAGAATGGAAACCACCATGGAAGCAATCAAAACCGCCATTGTCGGCTGCGGAAAAGTCGGTCACCTGCACGCCAAAGCCCTCAGCCGCACACCGGAGTCCATCTTCGTCGCCGCTTGTGGCAGGGACCCGGTTCGGACGGAGAAATTCGCCTCCGCCTATAACGTCAAAGCCTATACCGACGTCGAGGAGATGATTGTCCGCGAAGGTGTACAGGCGCTGACGATCTGCACGCCCCATCCGTTGCACGCTTTCCACGCCGTCAAAGCCGCCAAGGCCGGCGTTCATATTCTTATCGAGAAACCCCTGGCATCGTCGCTAAAGGATTGCGACGCCATCCTTCGAGCCGCAATAGAAAACGATGTGAAGGTGGGCATGATCTCACAGCGGAGGTTCTATGCTCCGTGTGCCCGGGTCAAGAAAGCAATAGAGGATGGCAAACTGGGCCGGCCGATCCTCGGCTCCGTCGCCATGTATGGTTGGCGTGATGAAGCCTACTACCGCAGTGACCCCTGGCGCGGATCGTGGCAAGGCGAAGGGGGAGGAGTCCTGGTCAATCAGGCGCCCCACCAACTTGACCTGCTCCAATGGTATTTGGGCCCGATCGAGGAGCTCTTCGGATATTGGGCCAACCTCAATCACCCGTATATCGAGGTGGAGGACACAGCGGTGGCGGTGCTGCGCTTCAAGAACGGAGCGCTCGGCAATATCGTGGTCAGCAATTCCCAAAACCCAGCGCTGTACGGAAGGGTTTACGTGCACGGCAGCAACGGCGCTTCCATCGGTGTCCAAACCGATGGAGGGGCAATGTTTATCGCCGGCATGTCGAGCATCACTGAACCACCCATCAACGATTTGTGGACGGTTCCGGGAGAAGAAGATCTATTGAAAAGGTGGCAGAAAGAGGACTCTGATTTCTTTCTCAGCATTAATCCTGTCGAATACTATCATCAGCTTCAGATTTCCGAATTCCTACGGGCAGTTATCGCGGGTCGTGATTCCGCCGTTCCCGGAGAGGAAGGCCGCAAAACCGTGGAGATATTTGAAGCTCTCTATCGTTCCCAGCGAGATCGGAAGCCCGTCAAGTTCCCGCTAACATCCGAATTGGGCGCACACACTTCGCGCTAACTTGACCGCATAAGGACGGCTCCCCTGCCCTTTCGTTCGCATGATAAACTCAATAGCTATTCCTCCAGGAGGTTGACGTGGCACTTTATATGGTTACAGGCGGCGCTGGATTTATCGGTTCACACATGGTGGAAGAGTTGGTGCGGCGCGGCGAATCCGTCAGGATACTGGACAACCTCTCCACCGGCCGCGAAGCAAATCTCGCCGCCGTCAAGGGCAAGATCGACTTCCGCCATGCTGATATACGCGATCTTGCATCCATCCGTCCGCTCTTTGCGGGCGTCGATTACGTTATCCACCTCGCCGCGCTGGCTTCCGTGGCTCGCTCCATGGAGGATCCCGTCGAAACTACGCTGGTCAACCTCAACGGCACGCTTCACGTCTTTCTCGCCGCCCGTGAGGCGAACGTCAAGCGGGTGGTGATGGCCGCCACCGCCGCCGCTTACGGCGATGATCCTGCCTTGCCGCGCGTCGAAACGCAGACCCCGCAACCGCTTTCACCTTATGCGCTCACCAAACTGGCGGGCGAATATTACGGTCAGATTTTTTATCGCAGTTTTGGGCAGGAAATTGTCGCCCTGCGTTTCTTCAATATCTTCGGACCGCGGCAGGACCCGCAGTCCCCCTACACCGGCGTACTCTCCAAGTTTATCGTCACCTACCTGCGCGGAACCACTCCCACAATATTTGGCGATGGCGAGCAGTCCAGAGACTTCACCTACGTTGCGAATGTTGTAGACGCCACGTTGCGCGCCTGCCTGGCTCCTGCCGCCCCCGGCAAAGTCATCAACGTAGGTACCGGCAAGAGTTCCACGCTGAATCAAACCATTACTCTCCTCAATACAATCTTCGGCCTTCAGGTGAAACCACAGTATGGCCCGCCGCGAATGGGAGATGTGCGGCATTCCACGGCCGATATTTCACTGGCGCGAGCGACGCTGGGCTATGAACCCCTCGTTTCTTTTGAAGAGGGACTGCGGCGTACGGTTGACTCACTGCGCACCGCCTTGGCAGAAGCCTGACCTGATTGGTGTATCACAAATCGCCGCGCATTTGATTTTCGGAGTGGGTGTTGTAGCGCTGACCTTGAGGTCAGCACATGCCGACCTCAAGGTCGGCGCTACAAGTACCAGTATTTCTGTCGCACTTCGTGAGAAGCGCGTCACACATGGGCATTCACGCTGTTTTGTGAATTTCCAGATTGAAAAACCAAATCCTTTAGTTCGCCGCGGTCGCGGGAGGGCCCGATCAGGCTGAGGGAGTACCCCACCACAAAAGTAACAACGACTCCCATCAAACCGTAATAGAAGAAGGAAATGTGCAGCTTCCACGCGGTCAGCGACACGGCAATGAGTCCCGTTAGCCCGCCCACAATGGTCGCCTCCCCCTTGGCCCGGTACGTTAGCATCCCTAAAAGGAAAATTCCCAGTGTGGGTCCGCCCAGAAAGCTATTCACCAAATTGAAAGCATTGACGATTGGGCCCAGGCGGCCTGCAAAAAGTGCCGCGATAGTCGCTGCCACACCCCAACTTATGGTTCCCAGCCTGCCCACGAGAACACTATTGACACTGGCCCCATCGTGATGAAGCAGACGCTGATAGAAATCAACTGTGGTCACCGTGGCCAGAGAGTTTATCCCCGCGCTCACCACCGCCATCGAGGCGGCGAATATAGCGGCGATGACAAAGCCCGCAAGTATTCCGCCCAGTTCGTGAACCACGAAATAGGGGAGAATCGCATCCCTCATGGGCAGACCTGCCAATCGGGCAGGATAAGCATGGTAGTAAGCAAAAATAGCAAATCCTGACATAAACAGCAGACCCGAAACCGGTACGACAATCAAGGCGTCAAGCATCACAGATATACGCCCCTCACGCAGCGAACGCGTGGTGAAGTAGCGTTGCAGGCAAGCCTGGTCGGTGCCCAGCGTAGAGAGGATCAAGGTCCCCATCCCGAGAATCATCGCCCACACGGACGTCAAGGCGTGAGGATCCAGGGAGAAGTTGAACATATGGAATCGGCCTGCTTCCAGCGCCACGTGGTACGCAGCCACCACCCCACCTGGCACCCTGGAAGTGGACGCCCAAAGCACGGCTGCGACCCCCGTTACCAGTACCGAAAACTGCAAGACGTCTGTCCAAATGACCGCCTTCATCCCGCCCAAGGTAGTGTAAAAAGTGGTGAGCGCACCCATCGCGAGAATACAACCCGTGAGGGGAAGGCCCGTGAGGAGAGAAAGAACAATAGAGGGCACGTAGATCACGATCGCCACGTGCGCGCTCCGCGTCAGCAGGAAAAACGCGCTCCCCACCAGACGGACCCTTACGTCAAACCTGCGCTCAAGGTATTGATAGCCGGTGTAAAATTTGAAGCGCGAATAGAAAGGCATGAACAGGAACATGACGATGGGCGCCGCCAGCAGGTATGACGTGGTGCCCAGAAATAGTTCCAAATTGTGGCCGTAACTCCAAGCCGGCACGCCCATCACCGTCATTCCGCTCATATCTGCGGCCACCAGGGAGATGGCGACAGGGATCACCCTCATCCTTCTGCCTCCCAGGAAATACTCCGACGCAGTGGAACGACGGCGATAAAAGAAACTCCCTATCGCGCATACCGTGATGAGGTAAGCGACTACAATGGCCCACTCGGAAGCTGTAAAGTGTCCTTGCATCAATGTCACTGAAACCGGCCACGCCAGCGTAATTACAATCAGCCGCCCCGTCAATTTAAACCTTTGGGGTTTAGGATTGATAAGTCCGAAAGCGCATTGATGATTGTGGTGGAGGATTAGTTCGATATCATGGTATACGAGCAGAGGCATCGCGGGTTGTTGGCAGAGAATTTTCCTGTTCCGGAGAGGGGTAATGTTAATGATGAACCTGAAAGTGGGGATCGCGAAGGTCGAGTACACGCCCGAAGTGGGCCTGCCCTTAATGGGAAACTTCCGCGATGATTATGGAGCCAGGGGCGTCCACGACCCTTTGTGTTCGCGCGCTCTGGTGATCGAGGATCCTCACGGCACCAAGGTTGCGTTGATGTCGATCGATATTTGCATGATCGACCGGGACAATACCGCGCTGATGCGGCGCCACATTGCCGTGCAAACTGGCCTGCGGCCCGAGAACATCCTCATTGCCGCAACCCACACGCATAGTGGTCCAGCACCGATGAGTCTGGGCTTGCTCCCCAAGTCCGATGATGATGCCGTTGAACGCTTCTTGACCAAGGCTGCCGCCGCGGTCGTCTTGGCTAATCAAAGGCTCAAGCCTTCGCGCCTGACCTTCGGCACAGCACAGGAAACGCGGCTGAGCTTCAATCGCCGTCTGCACTGCAAGGATGGCAAGACGCACATGAACTGGGAAGGCTTGGATCCAAGCTTTGTTATTGAAGCATTAGGGCCCGTGGATCCCCAGCTCGCAACGTTGACAGTTGAGCAGGATGGCGGCCCCGTCGCTACGTTGGTGAACTTCCCCCTGCATCCGGCAATTCTCGCCGGCGACAATTGGCTCTATTCCGCGGATTATCCCGGCTATATGGCCGAGTGCCTATCGCGTCTGAGCGGGAATGACTTGATTCCAATATTTTTCAATGGCTGCTGTGGCGACGTAAATCACCTTGATTACAGCGACAGGACTCAAGGCCGCGGCTTTCAAATGACCCAACGGGTGGGATATCTGGTCGGCGTGGCAGCCTTCGAAGCCCGGAATCGCGCTGTCCCGGTGGAAGGGAATTCGATATCGATCTCGCATGAAATGGTTCAGTTGAAGAGGCTGAGAATCAGCGAAGAACAACACAGGTGGGCACAGGAGATTATCCGCAAAGCTCAGGAGCAAGCGGCGCCCGGCCAGGTGGATGGCCTTCCCGACGAACACTATGCCAGGATGTGGGCAGAAATGTATCCTAAGCAAGGGCAAGACGATTTTGCCGAGGTGTGCGCGCTCAGGATCGGAGATCTGGGGATTGTGACGCTACCAGGTGAAATGTTCTGCAAGTTTGGCCTGCAAATCAAAAGAGAGTCGCCCGCGAAGCACACCATCGTCATTGAACTCGCCAACGACGCTCTGGGATACTTTCCCACCAGGGAAGCCTTCGATCAGGGCGGCTACGAACCCTCAACGGGAACCACGCTTTACGAGCGCAATGCGGGAGAGAAACTCACTGCCTCTGCGCTGAATCAACTTAACCAACTGTTTTCCTCGTGAGCTTCTCAGGCAGGCGAGGGCAAGATCGCGGGCCAGGTCTACCTGCGCCTTTTGCCCTTTGCGTGTCTGGAACTTTTCCCGGCATCGGAACCGAATCCAAACTTGGGCAATAGCTCAACAACCATCCTCCGCTTTGCGGCGGGGTCAAGATCGGTCCGGCGAAGTAGGGTATGAGCTGCGTGCTCAAACGCCCGCATCTGGACGGCACTGCTGATTAATTTGGGAAGGCTTCCCCTGGGAATCTTAATCACCCCTTCGGCGTCGGCGTGAATGATATCGCCTGGAGCAACCGAGATGCCGCCGAGAGTGACGGGCTCCTTCATCGCCTTAAAGCGAAGGGCGCAGTGGTGAATGGTTTTGCCTTTGCAATATGCCGCGAAGGGAACGGATAGCAGACCCTTGACGTCCCGCACCCCTCCGTCGGTAACAGCACCGAGGCAACCCACTGAGTAGAGGGACTTGGCCATCCCATCCCCCAGCACACATTCGTGGTCCGGCCGTTCGCCCGTGGTCTTTACCACCCAAATTGGTGGAATCGACATTTTCCGCATCTCTTCGAGCTGCCGGTAAAGATCATCGACGTTCGGCTGCCCATTAGGACTGCTGCTATCAAGTTCACATACCACTGCTATTCCCACGGTCGGACCCAGGGTGGGAGTTACAGACTGGATCGACCCGGCCATGTAAAATTCATGCGCGGGAGTGGAATCAATGTGGTCAAGCGTGTTGGCAATTAATGCCGTGTCAAAGTCCCGCAGACCTTCAATAAGTGCAAGCAAATCGATCTTCGCCACGAGGATTTCCTCCTAAGATTTGGGCCCGGCAGAGGCCGGATCCGGTCCGACATATGAATAAAGGATAACATGCACTTTGGCAGCATCCGGCGCAACCTCGCCGATGGACAAATCCGTACCGGCTAATGCTCCTTTGGATGACTCTGACTTTTCGGATTGAGTTCTACGTAGCGGAAGCAATGGACAGCGTGATCGTTGACCATTCCCACGGCCTGCATGAAGGCGTAACAGATGGTGGAACCCACAAAGTTGAACCCGCGCCGCTTCAGGTCTTTGCTCATCGCATCGGATTGGGGAGTGTGCGCCGGTAACTGTTGCGACATCCGCCACGCGTTCTGCCGGGGCTGCCCGTCCACAAATTTCCAAATGTAGGCATCAAAGCTGCCGAACTCCTTCCGCACCCGGAGGAACGCTTGCGCATTCTGGATGGCCGAAGCAATCTTCAAGCGATTACGGATGATGCCCGGATTGCCAAGCAGTTCGCGGACTTTCTTCGGGCCGTATCGGGAAACTGCCAGCGGGTCAAAGTGATCAAACGCCGCGCGATAGTTCTCACGCTTTTTCAGGATGGTGTCCCAACTCAATCCCGCCTGCGCACCTTCCAGGATGAGAAACTCGAAGAGCCGTTGGTCATCGTGCAGAGGTGCGCCCCATTCATCGTCATGGTAACGAATGGCAAGGTCGTTGCCGGCCCAATGGCAGCGCTGGAGGGCATTAACTGAAGATTCGCTAGAGGTCATCTCTTCTCACTCCCCACTCGGTGAAGGTTCATACGCTTGCTAATATCGGGCAGAGCCGAAGACGATTGCCCTTGCAAAGAAGGTGCCAGGAACAACCGGGCACAAATGCATGATGACTTCAATCTACCGTCACGCAAAGGGGCATTTCAACAAAGATCGCGCACGGAGTTGATTGCGCCATCTGCACTCCTCCATTAGAATGCTCGGGGGAGAGTTTCTGCCCCAACTTATCGCCCAACTCCGCGAGGATGCCGTTGCCTGAGAGAAAGCCAATTGCCTTGGCGTCAGATCACGCAGGTTATCCACTTAAAGAGAAGGTCCGTGAGTATCTTATCCGCAAGGGCATTGCGGTCAAGGACTTCGGCACTCACTCTACAGGCCGCGTGGATTACCCCGATTACGCGGAGAAAGTGGCCGGCCAGGTCGTCGAAGGCCACGCGGATTGCGGCATACTGGTCTGTGGGACCGGCCTGGGAATGATGCTGGCGGCCAACAAGGTGCAGGGAATCCGAGCCCTTCCCTGCAACGATACAATTTCCGCCCATTTCGCCCGCGCGCATAACAACGGCAACATCCTCACGCTGGGCGGCCGGATGCTGGACGAAGCAACCATGCAGAAGATCATCGACACGTGGCTGGCCACGCCTTTCGAAGGAGGTCGGCACCAACTGCGTGTGGAGAAGATCGACGCTATTGACGCACATTTCCATAGGGAGAAAAGTTCATGAATGCTCGAGTACGCCCGTTCCTGCGCACACTCCATGAGGTGGACCCGGAAGTCGCGCGCGCCATTGACCTGGAAGTTGACCGGCAATCCCGCACTGTGGAATTGATCGCCTCGGAGAATTTCGTAAGCGAGGCCGTGCTGGAAGCCCTGGGCTCCGTGATGACCAATAAGTATGCCGAAGGCTTGCCCGGCAATCGCTACTACGGCGGATGCGAGTACGTGGATGTGGCGGAGAATCTCGCTATCGACCGCGCCAAGAAGCTTTTCGGCGCTGAGCACGCCAACGTGCAACCGCACTCCGGGAGCCAGGCCAATCAGGTGGTCTACATGACCGTGCTGAAACCTGGCGACACGCTGCTGGGCATGAGCCTGGCGCACGGCGGCCACCTGACGCATGGCCACCCACTGAATTTCTCCGGGAAGATGTACAACATTGTTTCCTACGGCGTGAGCAAGGAAACCGAGACCATCGATTACGACGAACTCGAGCGTCTGGCCAAGGAGCATCGGCCCAAACTTATTCTGGCGGGAGCGAGCGCGTATCCGCGTTTTCTGGATTTCGCGCGCTTCGGCGCCATCGCCCGCGAGGTCGGTGCGGTGCTGATGGTTGACATGGCGCATATCGCCGGTTTGGTGGCGGCAGGATTGCACCCCAGCCCCTTCCCGCATGCCGACTTTGTCACCACAACGACGCACAAGACTTTACGCGGGCCGCGCGGCGGCGCCGTCTTTTGCAAAGAGCAATACGCCAAGGCCCTTGACAGGATTGTCTTCCCCGGCATGCAGGGTGGGCCGCTGATGCACGTGATCGCCGCCAAGGCCGTATGCTTTCACGAAGCTCTTCAACCGGAGTTTACCGAATACCAAAAGCAGATTATCGCCAACGCCAAGACGATGGAGCAGGCGCTGGCAGCGGAAGGTTTTCGCATCGTCGCCGGCGGAACGGACACTCACCTGATGCTGGTGGATGTGTTCACCAAGAAAGTAACCGGCCGCCAGGCCCAGGAAACCTTGGAGCGCGCCAGCATCACCGTCAACAAAAACGCCATTCCTTTTGACGCCAACCCGCCCGCCGTGGCCAGCGGCATTCGCGTGGGAACACCTGCTGTCACCACGCGCGGAATGAAGGAACCGGAGATGCGGCAGATCGCACGCTGGATCGCCGAGGTCCTGAACAATATCGAGGACGAATCCACCGTCAAGCGCGTGCGCAGCCAGGTGGAATTGCTGACGGAAAAATTCCCGCTTTATGAAAGCCGACGGGCGGCGGTGGGAACGAAGTAAGCTGGCTTGGTTAGGGCTCTGCCAGCGCCGCCTATCGCACCTGCGCCTGTGCCACTTCAATGAAGGCGAGCATGTTTTCCAGCGGCACGTCACCTTCCACCGAATGAGCGGGGGAGAGGATAAAACTGCCGGCGCGCCCCAAGTCGATCAGGCGCCGCGTTTCGCGCCGGACGTCCTCCGCCGTGCCGTAGGGAAGGGTGCGTTGCGTCGAGAGCCCGCCCCAGTATGACAGCCGCCCGCGGTATTGTTGTAACAGCGCGGCAGTGTCCATGACTTCCGGCTGAAAGGGATTGAAGCAATTGAGGCCGATGGCCACGAGGTCGTCGAACAACTCATCCACGTCACCGCAGGAGTGGATGAAAACGAATTTGCCGCTTTCCCTCACCACGCCATACAGGCGTTTCAGCACCGGGAAGATAAACTCCTTCCACATGCCGTAACCCATTTGGAGACCCTGCTGCTGGCCCCAGTCATCACCAAAGTAGACAGCGTCAATGTCATGCTTCAGCGCCGCGCGGACCTGCACAAGGTTGTATTCGGCAATTGCGTTGAAAAGTTCGTGGACAAAACGGGGATGATCGTAAAAATCCATCATCAACGTTTCCATCCCGCGCATGGTCCACGCCCGCTCGTATAGCGAAAACCCCAGGCAGAACAGACGGAACCGGTCCGGATAGCGCTGCGTCCGGGCGGGGATATCGGCAAAGAACCTGGGATCGAGTGGATCAGGAAATTCGTAGCCGGTCAGACTCGGCTCAGGAAGGACGCGGCCCCGCACGTTGCCGATGTCTTTGTCCACGCTGCGGTCCCACACCACGCCGAAGACATCACGAACGCAATCGTTCCCCAAGTCCTCAAAGAAACCAATGTCGCTGCCCAGTTCAAGAATGTGATCGCCCAACAGGTTCGGCAAGTCGTCCTGACCGTAGTGGGCAATGAGCTTGGCCTTGGCTTCCTGGGTAAAACGAAACGACCAGGGAACGTAGGGCGGAGCCGCGCCTGCCAGAACCTGCTTAATCACCTCGCGTTTAGTCATGAAATCATCCTCGTCAATAATCCCGATATCCGGTTTTGAACAACGCCCAGGGGCCGGCTTTCATGTCGCTGCATCTCCCGCAGATTGGTCAAGGGTTTCTCCATATCTGAAAACACTGATGAAAAAAGTCAGAGGATTGGTGAGTGAGCGACGGGCAATCGAGTGTTTGAAAATCACAAATCACCAATCGCTAGATCACAAATTCTAACCTCGGGCTCCTTCTCCCTGGGGCTAACCGCATTGCAGAATGTCCCTGGCAGCGGCGTAACCGCTTTGCACGGCGCCTTCAATAGTGGCAGGCAAGCCGGTGGCGGTCCAGTCTCCAGCCAGGAAAAGTCCCCGGATTGGAGTGCTTGCCGGCGGCCGCATCGATTCAGCTTCCGGGCTCGGCGAAAACGTCGCGAAGCGCTCTTTGATAATGAGCGAATGCAATAGCTTCGCCTTGTGAACCGCGGGCAGCATTTCGCCCACCTCCCGCAACGCGATGGCCAGCAGTTCTTCCTTCGACTTGCTCACATGCTCGTGGGCGCCGCTCAGGACCAGCGAGACGTAATGGTCGCTCGCTCCCAGAATACGGCTCTTGTCGAAAAGCCATTGGACGGTCGTTCCGCGCAAGCCCACCAATTCAAGGTTAGTGATCGGCGCGTCAAACCAGAGATTGATAGAGATAATGGGCGCGGGACGAAGTGCCATCACGCCAGCAAAGAACGGCTCAGTGCGCAGCAGTTCGCCGGGTAGGATGACGGCAAGTTGCTGCCAGGGCACGGCGGAAATCACAGGGACGCTCTCGATTATTTCCCCACTCCCCAAATCCACCCCGCGACAAACCCCCTCGGCGATTAGCAGTTGTTTTACGCTGCGTCCGGTTTGCACACGTCCGCCCCGTGCTTCGATGTAGGCTGTGGCCGCAGCCGTGTAACACTCGCTCAATCCCACCCGCGCAATGCCGAGGCGCGAGTCGGCGGGTGAGGAAAACAACGCCAATCGCAGCACACGCTCAAACAACAGTGCGGAAGCAATACGCGGGTCCTCGTTCATTGCCGCAATGCAGAGAAGGTCCCAGAAATTGCGCTGCAGCCCTTCCGACTGTCCCCGCCGGCTGAGCCACGCGGTGACGCTCTCGCCCGCAGTGGGCCGGGATTGCTGCCCTGCTGTGCGCAGATCCTTCCCCAAGCGCAGCACTTCCAGCTTCTGCTTGAACGAAAAGCTCCCTGAACGCAACACACCGAGCAACAGATGCCAGGGTGAAGGCAAATCCGGGCAGTCCAGGCGCGTGAGACGGCCGTCGCGGTCCAGAAACGGCACCGCAAGTCTGGGCTGAAAATGCAGGCTGTCGAGAGTTCCAATGGTCTTGAGGAATTTGATTGTGGAGTGGTAGCACCCCATGAACAGGTGCTGGCCGTTGTCCACAATCGAGCCGGTGGTGGGATCGCGGAATGAGCGCGCCCGCCCGCCGAGGTGCGGCTTCTGTTCAAGCACGCAAACCCGCTTGCCTGCCTCGGCCAGCGCCACACCCGCTGCCAGGCCGGCAAATCCGCCACCGATAATTAGGACGTCAAAAGGCATTTTAGATTTTGGATTTGGGATTTTGGATTGCGTTTCGTTCATTGTGGCGTTCCATACCAACTTGTCAAATCAAAGCCTCCAATCCAAAATTCACTTGTGCCATTCCCCCCCGAGGTAAACCTTGAGCGCTGTCCAAAGCTTTACCGGGCGGGGAACGCGCACACGCTTCCCGAAAACGTTATAGCACCGTTTTTGAATGCGCTTCAGGATGCCCCAGTAAATCGAGGCCATAATTTCCGCGGCCTTCATGGACCGGCGATCTTCGGGCGGAAGCATTTGGCGCGCCAGATCAAAATAGCGGCGGGCGCGGTCGCATTCGAACTGCATCAACTCAATGAAGGAGTCGTTGTACGCGCCAGATAGCAAGGCAGAGGGTCGGATCCCGAAACGGTCCAGGTCCTCCTGGGGAATGTAGATGCGCCCGCGCTGAGCATCACGCTGAACGTCGCGCAGGATATTGACGAGCTGCAATGCCGTTCCCAGGTTTACGGCGTAATCCCGCGTGCGGGGATTTTGATAACCGAAAATCTCGATGCAAATCAGCCCAATGGTTGAAGCCACGCGGTAACAATACCGGGATAGATCGTCGAAGGTCTCGTACCGCGCGTTGTTCAAGTCCATTTCCAAGCCCAGAATCAGGTCCTCGAAAGGCTGCCGGGGAATCTTAAATCGCTTGATGGCCTCTGCCAGAGCCCGCAGCTCCGGCGAATCAAGGCGGCTGGCATCATTCGCGAAACAAGCATCCAGAGCCTCGCGATACCGCGCCAGACTGGCCGCGGCCTCCGCCGGTTCCAAG
>JARLGN010000446.1 GCA_031292775.1 Acidobacteriota bacterium
CCGCAGAATCTGATTCTGCTTTTCGGTGGCGCCGTAATATTGATCTGCGTCCTGCTGATGGGAGTTTACCTCGTTCAAAAGCTCGTCAGGGGCAATATGCACCCCGACGCCACCAAGCCGGAAAAGGTGCGCATCGAAGACGAAGCTGCATTCACGCTGGCAACGGTGAAGGCCGTCATCACCCAGTTGAAGGCCGACCAAACGATCACTCAGGAGAAGCTTGTCGCAGCGGAACGCCGGGCTGACGAGAGTGCCCGGAAATTTGACCTGTTAGCTCGTGAAATTGATTTCGGTTTAATGATCTTCGATGCTCAAGGCTTTATTACTTCCGCCAATCCCCTCGTACGCAAATTTCTTGCTGTAGACACGTGGTCGCGCCGCCGCCATGGGGAAATCTTCCGTGATATGCCTGAACTTGCAGACCTCATCCAGAAGGGCTTCGAAACCGGAGAGGAAATCCGAAGGAGAACCGTCACGGTCCAAGGTCGGGAGGGAACCACTGGCGAAGTTGAAGTCTCAGTGCTGCCGGTTCGCGACCGCGCTGGAGCGCTGGAGATCGTCGCCTGTATCTTTCGAGAACTGGCGGCACCCCACACCAAGGCAGATGTGCCCGCATAAACCCCGCGGGTACTGAACGTCTCCGAGATTACCGATTTAGCCAATTTACAAGATTTTGGAAGATCCTCAACCCGTCCTGTGAGTACTGACCGGGCAGCGAGGCGCGCTCCGGATGTGGCATCAGCCCGAGCACCAGGCCGCTCTCATCAGTAACGCCGGCAACGGCCCCGGGCGAACCATTCGGATTGCTCGGGTAATCCATGGTGGGCTGGCCATGTTCATCGCCATAATGGAAAACCGCACGCGGCGCTGATGCCGCGTCGGAGTCACAGAATAATGGGCGGCCCTCACCGTGGGCGGACGGCATCTCAAGCACTTGTCCGGCCAGTCCCTCAGTCCACACGCACTTTACCTTGGAAACAATCATCCGCACTTTGCGGTCTTCAAACCGTGCGGATTGATTTTCCAGCAGAGCCATTCCGCGCTGACCGGGTGTCCGTCCAGGAAGAATCCCTGCTTCCGTCAGCACCTGGTATCCATTGCAAATTCCCAGCAATGGCTTTTTCGCGTCCAAAAATCGCACCAACTGATCGCGCAACCGGGCCACAAGCATAGTGGCAAAGATTCTTCCTGCACCCAAATGGTCACCATAGGAGAACCCGCCCGGAACCACCGCAGCCTGATAATCGTCGAGCCGGGTTTGGCCGCCAATCAAATCCTTTAATAGGACAAGTTCAGCTTTGCCATGAGCCAACTCAATCGCGGCAGCAGTCTCCTCGTGGCAATTCGTTCCGGGAGCATACAGGATGGCGGTCGTCGCCTGGGTCATTTCACCACCTCACGAAAAGTTTCACTCCATGTATCAGCTAGTGTTGCAATCGATTCTTCCCAGATCACTTCCCCACCCCGCGCGATCGTCAAATGTGGCTCCGCAGTCACGTGGCCAATAAATTGGTGACGGATCCCGGCCAGATGTGCGGGGATTTTGAAATCTGGCGGCACCTCAAGCAAGCATGCCCCGATGAACTCGCCAAAGAGCAGACCATCGAGCCGCGAGGCCGGGATGCCTTCAACATCCACCCGTGCTCCCAGGCCTGACCCGAAGGCGCCCTCAAACAACCGCAACATCATTCCCCCCTCGGCGATAGCCGATGCGGAAACGTAGCGATGCTGGGCATGAAGCTCCAGCAAGTAGTCCCACTGAACTTTCATCGAAATCGGATCATAGGCATCAAACAGACTATCCCCGCGCTGTCCGAGGGAGTCGGCATAAACCGTGCCACCCAGAATATTCGCGTCATAGCGGCCCAACAGCAGCAGTCGATTGCCGGCGCGTTTGAAATCCTTGGTGACCACTTTCTTCACATCGCTGACGCGGCCCATCGTGGCAACGGCGAGCGTGGGTGGTACGTCGATCCTCTTCCCTCCCGCCTCCAACGTTCCTGAGCTGGAATCCTTTCCGGAGATGAAGGGCACGCCGATTTCTACCGACAGGTCGGCGATGGTATCAACCATGGCTACAAGTTCCGACGCCGTATCCGGGCGCACTCGCGGAGTATAGAAGTTGTCGCACAAGACCATTTGACGATAATCGGTCCCTGCCACGACCGCTTTGGTAATGGCCTCCCAAATCATCAGGCGCGCCATCACCGCAGGATCGATCTCGCCATAGAAGGGATTGAAAGCCAGCGTGGTGATTACGCCGTTGGGCTTGTTCCTGAGTGGAGCGGAAACGTAGATGTTGGTGGGCATGCGATGGTTCTTGCCGCCGTACGGTCCCACTGCGGTCCTGCCCTGAACGGTGGAATCGTAACGGGTGCCGGCGGGACTTTGGTCGGCGCAATGATAGTGGGACAAAAGGCGACAGACTACGATTCCCCACTCCTCCCTGCTTTGAGGCGGTAATATTGTCAGTGGGGCAAGATGTCGCTGCGGCGGCGCCGTGGGGGTGGGATCAATGGGGCACGACTTCCACAGAAAGAACATGTTCAGGTCGACCACCATTTCGCCCTGCCATTTTGCCTGCAATCGTCCGGTATTGGTGAATTTCCCCAGGACGCACGAGGCCACTTCAAAGCGCCGCAAAATGGCCTGTGCTTCCTCGAGTTTTTCTGGCGGGACGGCCATCAGCATTCGTTCCTGCGATTCGGACAACAGGATTTCCCACGCGGTCAGGCTTTTATCCTTCAGGGGCACGGCGTCCAGGTTGATTTCCACTCCCGTGTCGGCGCCCATTTCACCCACGGCGCAGGAGATCCCTCCTGCCCCCAAGTCGGTGATGGTGCGGATGCATTCGCTGTCGCGCAGGATGGGGATTGCCGTGGTGAAGCGTCGTTCCGTGATGGGGTGGCCGATCTGGACGGCAGCGGACTCTTTTTCCAGGGTTTCGCCGGTCATGGCGGCGGAGCTGGCCGTGGCGCCGTGGACACCATCGCGTCCCGTGGAGCCGCCGAACAGCACGGCGACATCACCGGGTCTGGGCGCGTCTTTCCGCACGTATTTCTTGGGCAGCAGGCCCACCGAGTGCCCGAGCGCGAAGCATTTGGCATACCCGGGATGGCACCGGTAGATGGGGTGCATCATGGGAATGCCCATGGGATTCATGTAGTAGGCCGTGGCGCGAATCGATTCCGACACAATCAGTTCTGGGTGGAGCGCTCCCGCCGGCACCTCACTCTCTGCCATCCGAGGGTCCATGGTGCCCATAACTGTAGTCCCGCCAATGGGATACGCCCCTTTGCCAAAGCCCAGCGTGTCGCGAATCACGCCACCGTGCTTGGTGGCAATTCCGCCGAAGGGGGCGATGGAGCTGGGGAAATTGTGCGTCTCGCCCTTAATAGTCACCACCCAGCCATCGACAAAATCCATGCCGCCGGCATTGTCGGTAAACGACGAAACCACCAGCGGATGGTTGATTTCACGGGTAGCCGCCATGAGCCTTTTCAGCAGGCCCAGACTTTTCCAGGTGGTGTGGTAGCAGTGGTCGCTCCAGCTCTGCACCAGGATTTCCACTTCGGCGTCGGTGTAGGGGCGGCCACGCTGCTTCTGGTGGGCTTGAATTACCTTCATTTGTGACAGGGGAGCATACCAGGAGCGTTCCCGCGACAGCGCCGCCAGTTCGTCATCACTAAGCCCCTCAAACGACACCTTACCGACCGGGTCGGGATTTCCCGTGGGCCGAAGCGTGGTTACCGCCTCATTGGGCTCGCGAATCCGTTCCACCACCTTGTTGTAAAGAAAATGGGCGGCAAGGGTTTTGGCTTCATGCTCATCCAGCCCGCAGAATTGGTAGCGGCGGCTCAAGCGGGCGAATAGCAATCCGTCTTCCCCCAGAGCGTGCGCGCCGTCGAGGATGGAGGGCGTTTCCGGATCGGTAACCGCCGGGCGATAGGCAATCTCCACAATGGGACCGTGTTCGGGATCAAGCTGCGAGGTTTCCGCGGGCACCTGGTAGAGCGGATTGATGAACAGCGGCATCAATCGCTCCATATTAAACGACCCTTCCAGCCAGACCACGCGCTCAATCATCACATTGGTTAGCTTGTCATGACCGCGCCGGCGGAAAAAGCTGAGTAAACTGCGGGCTTCGGGGTCATCTTTGGAAAGGATATAAATGCTGTGGATTGCCATCTTCGCCTCAAATCATTTGCGATTGGTGATTGGTCATTGATGATTGGTGATTTGCGATTGGTGATTGCCGTTCTTCGATTTTCCAGTTTCCGATTTCCAATCTCGTTTTCTCTTGCTGATTTTACTGTTTCGAATTTCGCTTTTCTCTTGTCGAGTTTCGAAGCAGGCGCCGCAAGTAAGTGGTCCATTATAACTGGGAAGAGGTGCGACGTCTCTATTAAGAACTCACCGTGGTGCGGAAAAATGCGTTTCCACCACGCCAGCCGGCCCTTTTGTCAGACTCCCCACTTAATACGGACTTCTCACCAGCCTGAGCGGTTCTGTTTTGGTGGTGGTGCATTCAAGCCCCAAAGGGGAGTACCATACACCGCGACATAAATTGTAGCGCCGATCTCCGATCGACGACGGCGGTCGGAGACCGCCGCTACAACCCGATGCGCAAACATTTATGTTGCTCTGTATAGTTCAGCCCATGCCAACGGCGGGGCACAAAATATTCAGAGCCACGGATGAGCACAGATCAGCACAGATAAAGCCCTTGTTTTGATCCGTGCGAATTCGTGTTAACCCATGGCCGCGCATTCCTGGTCCACGGCTTTCCCTTCCGGTAGGTCATTCGACAGGCTCCGGAAAAACCTGTCACGCTGGGAGGTTGATGAGTTGTATAATCCCCCCCCGGTTTTAGGCTTCGTATGGGAGTTCGGGCGAAGCGTCTTATTTCACCCCTTGTAAACCAAGACTGGCAGGTAAATCCCTTTGGCTAATGGCACTCCTTTGGAATTTAAATTGAAGCTCTGGGCGGCGGATGCGCTGCGGAACAGCAAGGGGTTGTATTTCGGAAGGTGGTTCGTAATATAGCGCTGGGCGTTTGCCGGGAATTTGCCGCCCTAAAGGGCGGCGCTCCGAGATACAATTGCGGCAGACATGGAGGGCGCGGTGGCGCTGGAACTTAGCAGTTTGCAGAAAGCGGTTTCCGCCCTGGCTGGCGTGCTGGCCAAGAGCGATGATCGCGAATTCATGAGCCATCTGGACGAAGTCACCCGCAATGCGATCAAATCGGGAGCCATCCAGCATTTCGAATTCACCTATGAGCTTTGCTGGAAATTTATCAAGCGGTGGCTTGAAGCGCATGTCAGCGCCACGGCAATCGATGGCGTCACGCGCCGTGAACTTTTCCGCCTCGCGGCCGAGAGCCGCCTGATTGATAACGTGGAACAATGGATGCGGTATCACGAGGCGCGGAACCTGACCTCCCTTACCTACCAACCGGAGATCGCTGAGAGGGTCTATAACACCGCCCATGATTTTGCCCCGGACGCCGCGCGCCTGCTGGCAGCATTGGAAGCCCGGAATGATTGATCTGCCCCCTCACCATCTCGACAAGGTCCGAACCATCCTGCATCAGTATGTGCCGCAGTGCGAGGTCCGCGCCTTCGGCTCGCGCGTGAGCTGCTCGGCAAAGAACTACTCCGATCTCGATTTGGCGGTGGTGGGGTCAGGCAAACTCAGCGACGATACGCTCCGCCACCTCAAGGAAGCGTTCGAGGAATCCGATCTGCCCTTCCGCGTCGACGTGCTCGATTGGCACGCCACCTCCCCGGAATTCCAAAAGGTGATCGAAAAACAATACGAGGTTGTCCAAGGGGTCGAAAAGTAGCGCCGGGTGGTCACAAATTGCGCCTTGGGCGCGGAGGTCGTCAGGCGCAACGGCGCACCAAGAGGACCACAGCCCTCTCCGAGGGGAGAGGGTGGCCGAGGGACGAGGTCGGGTGAGGGGGCTCTGCCTGTCCAGAATCGTAGCGCGGACCTGCGGTACAAGGTCCGCAGCTCTACTGTAAGTGGTCAAACATGTGGGAATACGCGGCGAGGACCAGGGACCGTCTGACGGACTGCGCATCGAGCGCGTTCCGCTTCCCTTCGGTGTGCACACGCGCATTTAAAGCCGAAAAAACGCGGACCTTGTACCGCAGGTCCACGCTCCATGCTGACCACTGATGGTTGCCATCGGGGAGATGAGAATGGCGCTCCTGGCGCCTATGGCGGTCACCGCCCGCAACGCCTCCTTGTCTCCTCAAGCTCGTGGCGACGGTTCTCCGCCTCCCTGCTGTGCTCACCGTGACGCTCAACTGCCTTTCGGAGATTTTCCTCGGCCTTGTGGATACGTTGGTCACAGTTATCGCACGACCACGTGCCCGCCGCACCTCCAGCCAGCAACATTGCTCCTAATGCGGGGACTAATAGAATGTTCTTCCAACGATTTACCTCATGCGACATAACTCCCTCCTGAACAATGATGTTTTCCGTACTGCGCAGCCTTGATCGCGATTTCCATTCGGCGTTCCTCATGGGCTGATCGACTGCCTCGCCCTCCCAATTTGAAACCTCAGCCAACCCAATGCGCACCGACTCTCGGTGACACATCTGTTCACGATTGCCCACCAGGGCTGGAAATATTTCCGCCACAGGGAGCGCGCATTCGTACAAATACCCAATTTTATTTTCTGGCCCGACCGATAAGATACACCTGACCGCCGCTGGTGGCAATTGTCAGTGGGTTTTGGGGTGCGAGATGCTTCAGCGGGCCGGGACAGGGGTCATTATTGTCTCTCCCCTGGCCGAACTGGCTTGGGGCGAGCGTCTCCATTCGATTCGAGTGCGACGGGATGACGTGAATCGCGGAACTGCGCTCTGGGCCCGCCTGCCCTTTTGTCAGACTCCCCACTTGATTCCCTTATCGGCACTACGCCTTAGACCCTGTGTCAGCACCACCCCGTCGCTCAGCGCGTCACCCCTCCTCATCTGAGGCGGGGAGCCCGGAAGCAAACTGCGCGCGCCTCCGCGCCTTGTTCCTCTCGGTTTTGAATCTCGGTGTTGAACCTCGGTGTTGAACCTTGCGAACCGCATCCCCAGAGCCGTATAATGCGGGCGATTCAGAGCTCAAAAAAAAGGAATCCCTGCAAAAGTGGCGCCCCGAAAGCAGTTGGGCCAGTCGGAGGAATCGATGAATCCGAAGACGAACGTATGCTTAGCAGTTCTGCTCGCGGCTGTTTTCCTCGGCCAGATAGCCCTTGCCCAGCAAACCAGCCCCTCAAAAGCTTCTCCCGTGTATGTTCCGCTACCGAAAGATATTCAATGTTCCGTGCAAGGGGTGTCGTACAGGTCGGAGGTTGGCGCGAACGGCCAGATGGTCAACACCAGCGGCTCATTGGGTGGAGTGACCTGTTGGGTTACCGGCAAGACTCCGGAAAAAAAGAAAGAGATTCCGCTCGTCTCGACCGGAATCGTGCGCGGGTTGGTTACCACCAAGGACTTCGGCAAACTCAAAATCACCCCTGCGAACAATATCCCTTCTTCGGGTATCAGCATCGCCATCCGCAGCGATAAACTACCAGCGCTGCGGGCATTTCTGCAAAAGCCGGAGAAAGTCGCGGCCGTAATCCAATCTCCTGCCCCCATCTACTCCGGGATTATTGCCACCTCAAATGTTGAACGAGCCGATCTGCTGACTCTGCCGGCAGAATATGAGAAGGACAGCCTGGTGCTCTCTGAGGATGGAAAGCACTCCGCTTTTGTCTCCGGGTCGCATGGATCGCAGCGAGTTGTCCTTGACGGTATCGAGGGCCAGGAGTTCAGGAAGTGCACCAATCCCATTTTTTCTCGTGCCGGCAAGCTCTATTTCTGGGCGATAAGTAACGGCGCGATCACTCTTTCAGCGGGTGGCGGGGTTATCCCGACTTCTCTTGCCGGCGAGGGAAGCATCGTATTCAGTCGGGATGGCGCGCACTGGGCCGCATTCGGCGCCGAACAACCTACGCGCAACGGGAATCAGATCACGGCGGGAGCGATTGTGGTTTATGTTGATGGCGTCAACGTGGGTAAGTACCACGATATAAGCTACCCAGACTTTAGCGCTGACGGCAAGCATTTTGCTTTTATTTCTTCAGATTCCGGACAGATGAATCTGGTGGTCGATGGAAGCGTCACTACCCGGTTCGGCCAGCCCAAGGCCAGCAGTTCGTTCTTAGTCCCACTCTTCATGAATGGTCCCAACCTGTTCATGGAAACTTCCGTGCATTACCTCCAAGGAGGTGGAATACTCGCCCTTGCTCAGGACGCAAACGGTTGGACCGTTTACAAGGAGGGCAAGGCGCTGAGTTCGTATGCTCAGAATGTCTTGGGCGGCGAGGGTTACCAGGTTATGCAGTTTTC
>JARLGN010000447.1 GCA_031292775.1 Acidobacteriota bacterium
GACTCGATACGCACCTTATAGGTGCCGGGCGGCAGGTTCGCCAAAACGTACTCGCCGGCCCCCCCAGACTGGGTTTTAGCTTCGATTCCGGTGTCCTGATTCGTCACGGTAACCGAAGCCCCGGGAATCACGGCACCGGAATTGTCGGTGATGGTACCCAGTATGGATCCAGAAATATTCTGCGCACGGGCTACTGGGGGGACGCTAAGGAGACATACGGTGAGACATGCCAACAAGGCAGCCCATTTCGCAACCAAGTGATTCTTCCAAATCATCGGAGCTCCTTTTCCAGGTCCGGCAGCGTGCCGGACTACGGTCCTGATCTGCGGATATTGGGTATAGAGTCACACCAAGGCGTATATTCCCTCCCGGCGTCACTGATGGCCTGAGTTGGGAGTATTTGCTCTTGATCTAGCGTGGCTATTATCACAAGAATTTCTTGCCCAGCATGGATGGCGCGCTTCGCCATCGGCCTGAAGGACAGTGGGCGTAGATAGGGGAAGCGATCTCCTTCTTCCTTCTGATTGCCTAACGGGGAGGACGGCATTTGTTTGGCGAGTTGAGCGAAGAGCCATGATGCATAGGCTGCTCGTTTCAAATTGTATTGTGGCGCTGAAATAATGTTCATTTCGTGTATTTCCAGCGAACAATTATGTCAAACACACCGCTGCCTAAGGATATGCGTCCTTTCTACCCCTGAGCAATCCCCAAGTCAAGCGTTATTTGCTGCAAATATTCGGATAAAGACGAATTTTGACTCTCTAATCGGTCAATAATCCCATAAAACAGCAGTAATATTGCAAGTATAAACAATTTATTTGATTCTCTTGACAGCATTTGTTGTACAATCGCGTCGAACGTAGAGGTCCGAGGGAATGGATTGCTGCCGAATAAAGTCTGATCCCTTATGCCTTGCGCCGCCATGCCGTCTATTATGGTTCGTCTCGACCTTTGTCGAAATGTTGTGGAATATCTGGAGTCACTCAACTAAGGTGGGCACAAACCATGTCCTGCGTGTTAGGCATCGACGTTGGCTCGTCATCAGCTAAGGTTGGGTTGTTTGCGCTCGACGGCCGTGTCATTTCCATCACTTCGCGCTCATATCCCACCTTTGAACCTCGCCCAGGGTTCAAAGAGCAAGACCCGGAACTGTGGTGGAAGGCGGTGGTGGAAGGGATTCGAACGATCATCTCCAACGTTCCCCAAGAGGAGATCCTCGCTTTGGGTGCGAGCGGCCACATCTCCAGTCTCACTTTTGTTGATAAGTCGGGGAAAGCCCTTAGACCCGCTATCTCATTTCAGGACCAAAGAGCCGTAGTGGAACTCGATGAACTCAATAGTCGGTTTAGCCGGGAGGATCTGGCGGGGTGCCTGGGCATTGATTTACCGCCCGCCCCAACTTGGCCAATGCCTCGGCTCCTATGGTTCAAGCGGCACGAACCCTCCACGCTACAGGACTCCTACTGTTTCTTGCAGGCGAAGGATTTTATGAACCTCCGCTTGACCGGAGAATTCGCCAGTGATGTTTCCAGCAACAAAGGCTTGACGGATTTTGCCACGAACCAGTTCGCGGAAGGACTGCTCTCCGCATTCGATCTGCCAAGCCATTTGTTCCCCCGGCTCTACCGCCCCGAAGAAATAATCGGTGAGGTCTCCAAACAAGCGGCCTCCCAGACGGGTTTGCCTGCCGGATTGCCGGTGGTCACGGGATGGAACGATCTGAATGCCTGCGCACTGGGCAGTGGTGTTTTCCAGGAGGGCGACGCTTTTAACCTCACGGGGACCAGTGAGCACATCGGGGTAGTTACCGGGTCCAGGCATCAGAGTCCAGGTCTAATTTGTGCTCCGTTTCTTGCCGGAAGGAACCTCTTTTACGGGGTTACTTGCGCTGGTGGAGGCTCGCTGGCTTGGTTCGCCAAAGCCTTTGGGCACGAGATTGACCAACTGCTGGCTTTGGCCGATGGCATCCCGCTGGGCTCAGACTTACTTTACTTCCTGCCTTACATCGAAGGAGAGCGTTCGCCGATTTGGGATCCAAGCGCTCAGGGGACTTTCTGCGGCATCCGAAGTTGTCATGCGGCAGGACACTTCGTGAGAGCCATATTGGAAGGTGTGGCGTACGGATTATGGCAGATTTTCGAGTTGGTGGAGCGCTCTGCCGAAACCATAAACGATCCCCTTGTGATTTCAGGTGGCGCGGCGAGGATCCGACTTTGGAACCAGATCAAGGCCGACTTGGTCGCACGTACGGTGGCCGTGCCGGCGAATCCGGACGTAGGAGTGTTGGGCGCCGCCATGCTCGCGGCGGTAGCGACTGGTCATTATGAGAGCTGTGAAGCCGCTTCGCGAGGAATGGCTAGGGTTGAGGAAAGATTCTTCCCCGCACCGGAACGTACGGCACAATACCGGAAACTGTACTCCCTTTATTGCCAGCTTTACCCCACGTTGCGCACTTGGTTTGAACAAATTGACGAGCAGCGGCATAAACTGAGGAGGTTGCCCTGATGGAAAAGAAAGCGGTTATCTTTGGAGCGGGGAAAATCGCTCGCGGTTTCATAGCTCATCTGCTTGTGCTCTCGGGTTTTGAAATTACTTTTGTGGAGAAGTCCCGCGAGCTCGTGGCCCTAATGCGCCAGAGAAAGAGATATAAGGTTCACATCATGGGAGCTCCAGAAAAGAGCATGGGCATTGAGGGTTTTGACGTACTCTCCTCCGAGGACGCCCATCGCGTGGCCGAAGAAGTGGCGGAGGCAGCAGTGATTTTTGTGTCGATCGGCGGACCCAACCTGCCCCAGGTGGCTCCCTTGCTGGCGGCGGGCATCCAATTTGCCACGGCAAAGGGCCGCACCGCGCCACTCAACATCATCTTGTGCGAAAACTACTTTCAGCCGGGCCCCTGGTTGCGTCAGATGGTATTGGAGCTCCTCCCGGGGAATGAAGGCAATTGGTTCCAGGAGCATGTTGGGGTGGTGGAAACGACCGTCCTTCGATCTTCGGTCGAACCTACGGAAGAAATGAAGGCAGATGACCCCTTAAGCGTGAAGGTTCAAGATATGTGGGAATTGCCGGCGGATAAAGAGGCCTTTGTGGGTCCTCCCCCCCCCATCCAGGGCTTGTTTCCCAAGGAAAAGTTCCAGACGGCGCTGATCAGGAAGCTATACACGTACAACGCCATCAACGCGGTGTTCGCTTACCTGGGCCATCTCAAAGGGTACCAACTTCTCAGCGATGCGGCGAATGACCCCGAGCTCCTACGCGAGGCGGAGGCTTGCAGTCGCGAGGCGGGGGAAGGACTCTGCAAGCGCTACGGTTTTGACCCGGAAGAGCAAAGGCAGTTCGCTGCGTCCGCTATCGCCAAATACCGGAAACGAGAAATCGTTGATCCCATCGAGCGCAACGCCCGGGACCCCGTTCGCAAGCTTAGCCGGAATGATCGGCTCGTTGGGCCCGCGTGTCTTGCGTTGGAGGAGGGTATTCGGCCGGCAGCCCTGAGCCGGGCGATCGCAGCCGGGCTTCTCTACGACAATGCTGGCGACCCGGGGGCGCGCAATATTCAGGCGTTGATTCAAAGGGCAGGATTGGCAACGGCGCTGCGGGAAATTTGTGGAATCAGCGACCAAGATGACCTGGCCAAAATGATCGGCGACGCTTATGGGAAGTTAAGTGACAAGGGGCAATCGACGAGTGATATGCAAGGTGCAAGATTGCATTTCTAGGTTTTGTCTGGTCACTGTTCACTTGTCACTGCTCTTAATGGGGTTCCTTCGGTGAGGTTCCACCAATGAGGACTTCAATGCCAAGGGATCGGAGTATTGCGGCCGCCTCTGGTGGCGGATCCATATCGGTAACGAGGATATGGATATCACTGAGCGGGATCATACTGATCAGCGAAGGCTTTCCGAACTTGCTGCTGTCCGCTGCCAGGATAACTTGGTCGCTCTGGCGCATGGCCGCACGCTTCAGTGGAACCTCCTCGAATGCGGCGTTGGTAATAACTCGGTTCTTATAATCGATACCTGCGGTTGCCAGGATTGTCTTCCGAAAACGGAAGCCTTCAATCTCGCGCTCTGTCATTGGTCCGATCAAGGCCCGAGTGTGCGGCAGGTATCTGCCACCGACTACATAGAGGTTAATTCCCCTGGACATAAGAAGAATCTGTGCGACGGCCAGAGAGTTTGTAACCACGACCAGAGGTTGCCTTTCTACCAACTCTTCCGCCACCATGGCCGCCGTCGTACCAGTATCCAGGTAGACGGTGTCACCATTTTCGATCAAGCTCGCCACCTTCCGAGCAATGGCGCGCTTCGCGTCTGACTGAAATTTAGTGCGCAAGCTGAAATCGACAAGAACACCGGTTTGCGCTGCTCGAGCGTACGCTCCACCGTGGACGCGCTCGACGGCTCCTTCCGCTTCAAGTTTGATGAGATCTCTCCGGACCGTGGCGACATTGGCATTAAGCTGCTTACTGAGGTCGCCCACGTCGGCATAGCCGCGCTCCATCAGCAGATTACAAATCTGCTGCCTCCGAATATTTCCTCTGCCTTTGCGCTCCCTGACTCTGGTTATCATTAGGTCATCTCATTGCGTCTTAATTTCCCTGCATTCACCCAGAGCAGCGATTTGTTAAGAACGAAGCTCCCCGGGGCTCCGCCTGATACCGACGAAGCGTGCGGTGTTAGCGTCGGCTCCGTTTGTTAACCGCAATCTGTTGTGATACACCGTCACTTTCTCACATGGGCCCCGAAACGGTTATTGGGGCAATGATGCCTGCGGTCAGACACGCTGCCACCGTGAGCATATCACAAAGCGTCGCCTCGATTCTTGGGGGGCAATCATGGGGAAGCCATGCTGCATGGAAGAGGTTGCCGTTCGAGGTGGTATCAGCTCTTCGTTTCAAATTATCCCCTTAGAAGAGATTTCCAAGGCTCAGCTCAGCCCTTCCGGCTGACACCTAATAATGTTCCATGTGGGGAGAATTGCGGCTTAGGGGCGAATCTGAATCAGGGCGATGGAGTCAGCGCGGATGGCCTCGCCGCGCCCGATGGCGTCCATGCCCTCTCCGGATTTGGCTTTGACGCTCACCTGAGCAGGCTTGAGACCCAGGGCGGTGGCAACTTTTCTTTCCATGGCGAGGATGTGAGGCGCCAGCTTGGGCCGCTCCAAACCTATGGTTGCGTCGATGTTGACGATGCTGAATCCGGCCTCGTCGAGCAGTTGGCGGACGTGCCGCAGAAAAAGCAGGCTGGAGGCGTTCTTCCACTGGGGAGCGGTGTTGGGAAAGTGCCGCCCAATGTCTCCCAGATGCGCCGCACCCAAAAGACAGTCGCAGATGGCATGGGCCAGCACATCGCCATCGGAGTGGCCCACCGGACCTTTATCGAAGGGAATGCGCACTCCTCCCAGAATCAGCTTGCGGCCGTCGGAAAGGCGGTGGAGGTCGTTCCCGATTCCCACTCGCATCTGCGCGGGTAGAGGGGGGATGTTGTGCGGCAAAGCCCGCGTCGCCGCGACGGGCAGGGACACGATGTTATTGCCAGCCTGTTTTCTTGTCTTACGTGCCGGGTTCATATTTTGCAGTTTACGCTTTATCGTGAACGTGCTCGCGCTCCTGGGCAATGAAGAGGCGGGCCAGGGGCAGGTCCGAGGGCTTGGTAATTTTGATGTTCCGGTCCGATCCCATGAGCACGGTCACCTTGTGGCCATCGTGTTCCGCCAGGCTGGACTCATCCGTGCCGTAAAAACCTTCTTCCAAAGCGCGGTCCACGGCCTGGCGCAGGATGGTGTAACGAAAGGCTTGCGGGGTCTGGGCCAGAACGATGTGTTCACGCGGAATGGTGCCCATAATGGTTTGGCGTTCCACCTTCTTCACCGTATCCACGCTGGGAACCCCCAGAATGGCCGCGCCGTCCTTGCGTGCCAGGTCGACCACCTGTTGAATCATGGCGAGTTCAACGAAGGGGCGCACCGCATCGTGGACCACCACCACTTCGGTATCCGGCGGGGCCTCGTCCAGGCACCGGGCCACTGTCTCCTGCCGCGACGCGCCGCCCGCCAGCACCCGCACGGGTTTGGCGAGACTTTCCTTGGCAATCTCCTTGAGGGCACGGTCCATGTCTTCTGTCCGCACTCCCAGGAAAATCTCGTCAATGGCATCGGAAGCGGCAAACTTCCTGAGGGTGTGAACAAAAATAGGAATGCCCTCGAGGGAAAGAAACTGTTTGGGCGTAGCTCCCCCCATCCTCACGCCCGAACCCGCCGCCGGAATTATGGCCAAAACACTCATGCCGTCTCCGTGATTCTACGATAGGGCCGTTGTAGCGCTGACCTTTAGGTCAGCACCCCCATGCCGACCAATGTGCCGGCATTATGCATTTGTGCCGACCTCAAGGTCGGCGCTACAAGTACCAGGAAAAGAAAGGCGACGGAGCACTCCGCGTCTCCGTCGCCCTGCGTGCCTTAAGATTCTGCGACTACTGGTGAACCGCCTCGACGAAAGATCGCCGCTCATCGTATTTGCCGAAGATCATCTTCCCGGCCGTGGTCTGCAAAACACTGGTCACGGAAATGTCCACGGTCTTGGAGATCATTTTCTTGGCGTTGTCCACCACCACCATGGTGCCGTCATCCAGGTAGGCGACGCCCTGATTGTATTCCTTGCCTTCTTTCAGGATGAACACCCGCATAATCTCACCGGGCAGGACGACGGGTTTCAAGGCGTTGGCAAGCTCGTTGATGTTCAGCACCGGGACACCCTGGAGTTGGGAAACCTTGTTGAGGTTGAAGTCATTGGTAACGATTTTCCCCTCATAAACCCGAGCCAACTCGATGAGTTTCAAATCCACTTCGCGGACCTGGGGAAAATCTTCCTCAACAATCTGCACCGTAATGTTGGTCATTTTCTGCATGCGTTGGAGGATGTCCAAACCCCGGCGTCCGCGATTGCGCTTCAGCGGATCGGAGGAGTCTGCCACCAACTGCAATTCCCGCAGCACAAACTGCGGGACCACCAGGGTTCCGTCAACGAAACTGGTTTCGCAAACGTCGGCGATGCGGCCGTCGATAATAACGCTGGTGTCGAGAATCTTGTAGTTCTTGCGAGGCTGCTTCTCGGTGTTGAAAAGCCCCCCCAGCGCGCCAAGGTTGAGCAAGTCACCCTTGTTGGCGCCCAGCACCAATCCCACGTAGGCCATCAACAGCAGCAAAGTCAGTTGAAAAAATGAGACGTTGCGGATCGCCGTCAAGCTCAGCAGATGGCTGATCATGAGGGCTCCCAGGATTCCCAGGATCGAACCAAAAGCTGCGCCGATCAGGGTTTTCAGGCTCGCTCGCTCCAACCGCATTTCAAAGAGAATTACGAAAACCCCAAGGGCTAATCCTAAAATGGCAGATTTTAATGTGGACAAACCAAAAGGACTAAGATGTATGGAAGCCGCAACCGTAACGATGACGAAAATGACACGGATTCCCCGCATTTCCCACGACATGAGGTTTGACCCCCCTTCTGGAACCAGCTCACGAGTGCAGACATGGTCACACCGGTCCCACTTATGAGTGCTAAAGACCAATCGGAGTATAGCATTCCCTCAGGCGGGTTCAAAGCAAGTTAACGCGCGGGCGTTTACTCATAGCTAAACATCGCTTTTAGAAATGAGCCTCCGCCGTGCCTTAACGCCGCTCCTTAGCTTTGGCTTTGATCACGATGGGTGTGCCGACAAAACCAAACTTCTCCCGAATGCGGTTTTCAAGGAAACGCTCGAAGGAAAAATGCATCTTCCCCGAGCGATTGGTAAAGGCGATAAATATCGGGGGCGCCACTCCCCCCTGGGTCATGTAATAGAGGCGGGTGGGTTTGCCCGACGGCGATGAAGCTTTGTCAAAATCCACTTCCGCCAGGAATCGATTCATCTCCGCCGTACTGACGCGTTTCTCCCGTGCTTCGGCAACTTGCGCGATGGCCTTTAATAAGTTTCCCAGTCGCTGGCCCTGCAACGCCGAGATGAAAACGATGGGCGCATAATCCAGGTATTTCAGCCGATCGCGGATTTGCGCCGTTAAATCCTCCGCGGTGGTGGGGCCTTTGTGAACGGCGTCCCACTTGTTCACCACGATGATGACGGAGCGGCGGCTTTCGTGGGCATAGCCGCCAATGTGGGTGTCCAGCGCGTTGACGCCCTCCTGCGCATCCAGAATCAGCAGCGCCACGTCAGCATGCTCCAGGTGTTTACGCGCCTGAATGACGCTGAGCTTTTCCGCCAACAATTTGGTTTTGCCCTTGCGGCGGATCCCTGCCGTATCTACAAAGCGAAAGTGCAGGCCATCACGCTCAAATTCCGCGTCCACGGCGTCGCGCGTTGTTCCGGGAATGGCCGAGACAATCGAGCGCTCTTCGTTTAACAGATTATTGAGCAGCGTGGACTTGCCCACGTTGGGCCGGCCGATAATGGCCACATGGATCGGGTTATCGGTGGAGCCGGAGACTGGACGAGCATTGACCGCTTCCTCGGGGGGCAAGCCCTCGGCCTCAGATTCCGCTGCCGACCCGGCGAGTGCCCCGCGCTTCTGGCGAGGCTCAGCCGATTCGTCCTCCTCAAGGGCATCGTGGGTGAATCCCTCCGTCAGATGATCGAGTAGATCATCCAACCCCAGAGCGTGCTCGGCGGAAATCGGAAAGATGTGTTTGATTCCGAGGCGATGAAATTCCCCTGTCAGGGCCTTGTGCTGCTCCGCATCGACCTTGTTTACAACCACGGTCAGCGGTTTCCCCGTGCGGCGGAGGAGTTGCGCCAACTCTTCGTCCAACGGCACCACGCCTTCGCGGGCGTCCACCATAAGGACCAAGTGCGCCGCCTCATCAATGGCCACCTTCGCCTGGCGGTAGATCTCAATGGGGATCAGTTCTTTGTCAGAAGGGATAATTCCCCCCGTGTCGATGACCTCAAAGGGCTTGCCCAGCCACTCGGCACGGGCGTACAGACGGTCACGAGTCATGCCGGGTTCATTGCCCACCAGGGCGCGGCGTTGTTTGCAAAGGCGATTGAACAACGTGGACTTGCCAACGTTGGGACGGCCGAGAATCACGATACGGGGAAGGTTGGGCATTAGAGTTGAAGTTTAAGGGTTAAAGGGTAAAGTGTAAAGGAGCGGTCCGAACGCAGCTATCACCCATCGGCAACCTGCAATCATCAATTACTGGCATGATATCCTACATTCGTTGAACCAACAGAGGTTTCCTGCCGGGGGTGTGTCAAGCTAATGCGCTATTATCCCATCTTTCTCGACTTGCGGGGGCGGCATTGCACTGTGGTGGGCGGCGGCTTGGTGGCGGAGCGCAAGGTCAAGGCGCTGTTGCGCGCGGGCGCCAGCGTGCACGTGATCAGTCCCACGGTAACGCCCCGCCTGGCAATCCTCGCGGCGCGCAAGAAAATCCAGCTCACTCCCCGCGCTTACCGCACCACGGATTTGGAAGGACCGGCATCGGCGCCGCAGGAAGGAGCGAGTGGCGTTCCCCCTGTGCTGGTCTTTGCCGCCACCGATGATTCCGCAGTGCAGAGAGCCGTCCGCAAGGACGCGGAAGCCATTGGGGTGCTGGTGAACGCCGCCGATGATGCCAGGGAATCCGATTTCATTGTGCCTGCCTCATTTGTGCAAGGTGATCTGCTGGTGGCGATTTCAACTTCCGGAGCCAGTCCGGCGCTGGCCCGGCGTTTGCGTCGGCAGCTTCAGCTCACCCTCGGACGCGAATATCGTACCTACTTGCAGTTTCTCCGCGAAGCTCGCAAACACGTCATGGCTACCGTCCCCGATGAAGCCCAACGCGCCAAAATCTTACGCCAACTCTCCGGAGCACCCGTGATGGACTGGTTGATGAAAGGCCCGCCCCGGCAAGCGGCAAGAGATGCAAGGCAGTGGCTGGCGAAAGTCACCGGGACGGAGTGAGAGAATGCAAATGACCTTTAGACGTCAAGGGATTCCACAGATTGATCTTTCCGTCAAATTGCCGTACACTGTCAAAGGTCAGGAGGATCCTATGCCACAGGCCCTGAAAACTGTCGGACTGCCCAAGAAGCGCGAGCGTCTTGAAGCCAGGCTTACCGTGGACCAGAAGCGTCTGATCGCACGCGCGGCAAATCTGCGTGGAACGTCGGTGACAGATTTTGTCGTTGTAAGTGCGCAGCAAGTAGCCAACGAGACGATTAAGGATTTCGAGATGTTGCGCCTCCGGGACGAAGCGCGCGAGGTGTTTGTAAACGCCATCTTGAACCCGCCCGCACCCAACCAGGCGGTGCGAACGGCGGCAGCACGCTACAAAGAAAATTTGGGGCGGTGATTGCTGCCAGACGAGATTAAGCTGACAACCTTTATCGAGCCGCTCGCAAAGCACCACGACCGAGCGGCCTTTTCCTGTGGCGTCAAAGCCCTCGATCAATATCTGCAGAAGCAGGCAACTCAAGATGTTAAGAGGCACGTCGCGGTGGCTTTTGTTCTGACGCCAGACAGTAAGACGATTGCCGGATTTTACACCCTCTCACAATATGCTATCGAGCTGGACGTCATCCCAGAAGAAATCGCCAGGAAATTACCGAAATACCCCCTCGTACCAGCAACGCTGCTAGGACGCTTGGCGGTGAGCGCAAAGTTTCGAGGTCTGCGGTTTGGCGAACAGTTGTTGATGGATGCTCTCTGCCGTTCCTTCCAGGGAAGCAGGCAACTTGCCTCCGCCGCCGTTGTTGTAGATGCAAAGGATGATACTGCGGC
The DNA here is from genome assembly GCA_031292775.1 of Acidobacteriota bacterium. Taxonomy (GTDB): domain Bacteria; phylum Acidobacteriota; class Terriglobia; order UBA7540; family UBA7540; genus Bog-366. The sequence goes on from JARLGN010000447.1 coordinate 10,756, forward strand.
GACTTTTTACAGGAAGTATGGATTCCTGAAACTGCCCAAGGTCGCCAACCGGCTCTTCTTGCCCATGGGCACGATCGGGGAGCTATTCGGATAGAGTCGATAGCGCATTATCGGCCGGGGGCTACCTGGGCAAGCAGCTTACGCCCCCTCGCCCTGACCCTGTCAGCCAGCTTCTTCAACCCTTCGCGGCCCTAATATTCCCTGAATTTTCCCGTCTCGATTGACTCGAAGCTGGCCCCGACACAATGCCGAATGCCTTCGAGTTGTACCCCGGTCAAGTCAGCGACATTATCCTCGGTTGCAGGGCTTGCCCGGCGCGTCTCGCTGTCCATCTCATGCCTTGAATCCCTATCTTGCCCATCCTGTTCATCCATGTCCAACCCTCCCCCCTCATTCCTCATTCTCCGATTCCGACGCGGGTTCCGGCTCAGCCTTCAGTTGAACCACCGCGAGCCCAGCTCCGCTCAATTGGCGGTTCAGGGCCGGAAGTTCTGTTGACTTGATTGCCTTCCACCGCGCCATCGCGACCCCATAATCCTTTTCGACGGCAGTGAGAGCCGCGGTCTGCGATGCGGTGGGAGCAGCGTCGGTGCTGCCCACCTGGGCATAGATCTGGCCCAATTCCTCCGCCACATGGGAAAGTGTAATCTCCGGGGAGGGTTGATCGGATGATTCACCGTGGCCGCTTGCAAGCCCGGATACTTTTGCGCGAAGCGCGGTGACGGAGGTTGCCACCGGCCCACTGGCCAGCTTGGTGAGCGCATCGAGTTCGTGGTCAAGCCCGTGCAGTTCAGCCTGCGCATCAAAACTCTCATTCATCATCGCCACCAGCCGGGCTTCAACTTCATGCTGCTGCCGCAAACCCGCGGCGGACGTCATGACGCGCGGGTCCATCACGACATTGAGCGGCGCGGATAAAGTTTTGCCGCCTGCCGTGAGCCGGACGGTGTACCGCCCCGGCAGCACGCTCGGCCCATGCGGCTCGCGTGGAGTGTCATGTGGAATTGCTGAAATTGGATAGCCGTACCCGGACGATTCCGGCGGAGTCTCATGCAGATCCCAAACCCAGCGGTGCATGCCCGGGACGCTCGGGAGCGTGGTTGGTACGCGCACCCAATAGGTGGGAACGGTCAAGGTTTTCCCCAGCGACTCCAGTGTGAAGGGGGGCTTGTCTTCGCTCGAGTAACGTCGAATCCGCTTTCCCGCGGCGTCAATAATTTCGAGAGTGACAGGACCCGTGGAGCCCTCACCGAGCGTGTAGTCGATAATCGCGCCATCGGGAGGGTTCTGCCCCGCGGGCTCATCGGGAGGCAGAGGCGTGTCGCTGTTGGTGTCGCGCCGGATGCGGTACGCTGAGGCGGGTTTGAACAGGTAGACATCGGCATTCGCGGCCTCAGCCAAACGCCGAAGCGGAGTGATGTCATCAAGCACCCAAAACGAGCGGCCGTGCGTAGCCAGCAGAAGATCGTCGTTATGAATCCACAGGTCGCGCATGGAGGTGTGGGGCAGGTTGAGTTGCAGCGACTGCCAATGGTCGCCTGCATCGAATGACACCCACACGCTATTCTCCGTACCCGCGAACAGCAGGCCCTTTGTTATGGGATCCTCGCGAACCGTATCCACCGGCCCCGCATCCGGCAGTCCCGAGATCGTCTTCTGCCAAGTCTTGCCGCCATCGCGCGTACGGTAAATGTAAGGGTGCAGGTCATCAACCCGGAATCTGCTGACCGAAGCGTAGGCAGTGTCATTATCGAAATGCGATGCGGTGATCTGCGTCACCTTGCTCCAGCGCGTCAATTCCGGGGGCGTAATGTTGGTCCAGTCTTTCCCTCCGTCACGCGTAATCCAGATCTGACCGTCGTCTGTGCCCGCCCACAGCGTGTTGATGTCCTTGAACGACGGGGCCAACGCATAAATCACGCCCCGCACGCTGGCCGCGTGCTTATCTTTTGCCGCCAGTTCGCCAAGGCTCGGGGGGATGCCGGGGTGAGGGCGCGAGAGGTCGGGGCTGATGGTTCGCCACGACACGCCGCCATCTTGGGTCTGGAAGAGCACATTGGCCGCGTAGTAGAGGATGTGTGGGTCGACGGGCGAAAACATGATTGGCTCGGTGCGATCCGTGCGGTACTTGCCGCTGTGGAGCACGATTGGGCTTACGTTCTGCGCTTGGCCTGTGGTCCAGTCATACTTTGACACCGAGTTGCGCCCGGCCCCGTAGACGATGCGGGGGTGAAGCGGGTCGGGCGCGATGTAACCGTATTCAATGGCGCTCACCGGGTGCCACTCCCGGAAAGTAACTTCACCGTCGTTTCCGCGGTTGGAAATTCCCACCGAGCCGCTCTCCTGCTGGGCGCCGTAGATGCGATAGGGAAACTCATTGTCGGCAATGACGTGGTAGAGCTGCGCCGTGGGTTGGTTGTACCAGGAACTCCACGTTTGCCCGCCGTTCACGGTTACGATGGCTCCCTGGTCGCTCACCAGCAAAATCGTGTCGGGGGTGTTGGGGTTAATCCAGATATTCTGGTAGTCGTCGCCGCCCGGCGCTCCGCGAATGCCTGTCCACGTCTTGCCGCCATCATTCGAACGCCAGGTGACGATGCTGGTGGTATAGACCACGTCGGGATTCTTGGGGTCCACTTTGGGAACCGCCAAATCGCCGCCCCCGATGCGCACTGCGGGCCGCGCGTCGGTGGTGATTTGGGTCCAATGCTCTCCAGCATCATCGGAGCGATAGATATGTGTTTCCTTCGTGGTGGCCAGGCTGGAATAGAGCCGCCGAGGGTTGCTGGGGGCAATGGCGACATCAGCCTGCACGAGGTCTTCGGGCAAGCCGCCGGCGAGTTTATTCCACGTGTTGCCGCCATCCGTGGATTTGAAGATGCCGCCGCCCGCGCCGCCATAGGAATTCTCGTCCTCCCAAGGCCCTTCGCGCGCACGCCACAAGCACGCGTAAAGCACATCGGGATGGGCGGGGTCCATCTCAATGTCCGACCCGCCGGTGTTCTCATCTCTATAGAGGACCTTTGCCCAGGTCGCGCCGCCGTCGGTGGAACGATAAATGCCGCGCTCGGCGTTGGGACCATACGGATGGCCGAGTACCGCCGCCAACAAACAATTGGGGTCGCGGGGATCAACGACGAGCGCGGGAATTTGCTGCCCGTCGCGCAGGCCGAGGTGAGTCCAGGTCTTCCCGGCATCAGTGGATTTATAGATTCCGTCACCGACGGAGAGGTCTGGACGTTGCAAACCCTCCCCGCTGGCCACGTAAACGATATTGGGATCGGAGGGAGCGACGGCGATGGCTCCAATCGATTGCGTTGGCTGATCGTCGAAGATCGGGTTCCACGTGCGGCCGTAGTCATCCGATTTCCACACGCCGCCGTTGACCTGGGCCATGTAGAAAACGTTGGGTTGGCTGGGCACGCCGGTGGCGGCGCGCGTCCTGCCGCCGCGAAATGGGCCAATCATGCGCCAACGCATCTCCTGATAGAGTGCCGGTGAGTACTGTTGTGCGCTCGCGAAAGCCACGATCGCGCACGTGGCAATGACACTAAGAATGAGATGGCGGCATCGGTTCACGGGGACCTCCAGTGGGGAAAGGCTAGAATAACCCAATTCGCATCAGCCGATACGGGAATGAGCCGAAGTGTGGCTGTTCGTGATAGCCGACATCGCCTTTACCCTCTACCCCTTAGACTTTAAACTTTTGAATTTAAGCTTATAGACTATGATAGTTAGTTGCGGCATGCATCCTATGGCTTCTATAAACCAAAAGACGACTGACAAACTCCCCCTCGACAAGGTTTTTGCTCCGGGGGGATGGCTGGCGCACCACCATCCGAAATACGAATTCCGCGCCGGCCAACTCGAGATGGCGGAAAGCGTGGAAACAGCGCTGGAAAACCGCCAGCACCTGATTGTGGAAGCCGGCACCGGAACGGGCAAAACACTGGCATACCTCGTGCCCCTGTTGCGCAGCGGTTTGCGCACGGTGATCTCCACGGGCACCAAGAATCTTCAGGAACAGCTCTTCTACAAGGATGTGCCATTTCTCAAGAAACTGTTCCCGCAGATGCGCGTTACGTTGATGAAGGGGCGTCAGAATTATCTCTGCCGGCAGAAACTCCACGACATGGAAAAACAGCCCGTCCTCGATGGCATGGACGAGGTGGAGCAATACCCGAAGCTGCGGAAATGGGAAGAAAGCACGGAAACCGGCGATCGGGCGGAACTGCGCTGGCTGCCGGACGCGAGCGAGCTCTGGAAGAAGGTTGATGCCCGCCGCGAGGCTTGCACGGGGCAAAAGTGCCCACTGTTCGAGAGTTGCTTCATCACCCAGATGCACCAGCGGGCAGCGGAGTCCGACCTGCTGATTGTGAATCACCACCTGTTTTTTGCCGACCTCGCCCTGCGGCAAATGGACTACGCCGCGCTACTGCCGGACTATGCGGCATTGGTGTTCGACGAAGCCCATGAGATGGAAGACGTGGCCACGCAGTACTTCGGCGTGGAGGTCAGCAGCTACCGTGTGGAGGAGTTGGCGCGCGATACGGAAGCGACCTTGCGGATGAAGAGCATCAGGAACAACGAGGTCCTGTCCGCCGTCGGAGAACTCCGGCGGCGCGCTGATTTGTTCTTTGAGCTTTTCCCGCGCACGGAAGGCCGCTCCAATTTCGATAACCGCGACAGTTTTCTGGA
>JARLGN010000448.1 GCA_031292775.1 Acidobacteriota bacterium
CAGAACCCCCGCGCAGGAGGGCAAAATCAAAGCCGCATTGGTACTGATGTGCATGATGCTGGTGTTTGGCGCACAAGGTTGCGCGCCAAAGGGTCAGCCCACGGGCTCTTCCCAACCGAAGACCCGTATGGCGGATGACTCCACGGGCCAGCCAGCGGGCTCTCCGCGGTGGAACGTCATAATTGCCGACGACTTCGAGGATGGTATATCGGCCTCCCTATTCAATCTTGAGGGAAAATACATCAAGCCTCCAGTTGGCAGCGGATCGCCAACGCCACGTTTAATTATCAGTTGCTCAGGCAAGGAGCTTGGGGGAGCGAATATCAAGCTGGGAATGGCCATCCCGTATGCGCAGGGCCCGGCAGGGGATGGCTCCAAGCCCCCGCCCCGAATTCGCGTCGGGATGCAGTGGGACGACAAGAAAGCGCCAGACGAGGATTGGGTCGAAGTAATGAATGATGGACGTTCCGTTTACCTCGACAAAAATCAAACGCTAAAACTCCTGACCGGCCATCCGGTGGCCCCTGATGGCCCCCACGGTTTTGTTCATCGGCAATCCATCAGCCTCGTGGACGCATTGGGAAATGGCATCGTGATGCAATTCGACCTTCCGGTGGATTCCGCCGGCATGGAAAGCGACTGTGGGTTGGAGACGGGGAAAAAGAGCCACAAAACACATCCGGATTACAACCTATGGGGTGATTACCACTCCAAGCGTGGCGAGTATGATGACGCCATCGCCTCCTATGAAGAAGGCTTGAAACTGGATCCTTCCAACACCGAACTCCGTCAGAAACTTGTCGAAACCATTAAAGCCTGCAAGAAGGAAAATGCCGTTATGGGCGAAGGCCTGAGGTGTGGGGCGCACTAACCAAGCTCCATCAGGTGGCCGCGCTACTGCTGCAAACCAAGGGACCCCTCATCCACTTCGTACCTCAGCCCCTTCTCCCCTGGACGAAGGTGGGAGATTAAACCCAATGCTGTTCACTTAAGCTTACTGGTCCCGACTCGACCCCCTCACCCCCGGCCCCTCTCCCCCAAAGGGGCGAGGGGTGAGGTAATTTGAATTTACTTCCCTCGCCCCCTTGGGGGAGAGGGTGGACTGCAACCGGCGCTTTCACCAGCCGGGGCGAGACGGGTGAAGGGGTCGCCTGGCAACCGATTGCCACTTAATGCCGTGAATTCTGTTAAGTGAACAGTATTGAGATTAAACCGCATTTTCCGAGGGGAGAGGGATGCAGCCACGCGCCGCCAGGTGGGGGGTCACTTGGGGGCTGGCGCACCTTGTACTACAGGTCCACGCTACTTGCCACTTGCCTTATTTACGACCTAGGCACTTGACACGTTGCGACGGAAAACATAGTCTCCGCCGCACATACCATGTCAGAAAGTGGACGAGATCGCCGGCGCGGCAAGCGTGTGGCGTTCACAATACGCGCGCCAGTGGCAACCGGCTCCGGCAGTGAGGGGCTCATCGAGAATTCGTGGACGATCGATATTTCGGGGTCAGGAGTACGACTCCGATTGCGCGGCCAAATCGTGCCTGGCCAGATCGTGGATGTTTACTTGAACAAGCGCCCCGAGCAATGCCGGGTAGTGTGGACCCGCCCGGGCGTTGTCCCTGGTGAATTGATCGCAGGGCTTGAATTTATCCATCCGTTGCCTGATCCGTGACGTCGCAAGACTCCTCATTGCAGCCGATTCAGGCCCCTGGCTAGCCCAGGTTTCTTAATCCGTCGTTTCACTTTCCGCCAAACTTCCACCAAGGTTTCCTGGCGACCTGCTCCGTCTTATTTCTCCATTTCAAAAAGGAAGCTTGCTGGCTTCGAAGTTCTTCGAGACGCTCGTTGCAGAGAGCGCCGGGCCCCCAGGAGGCAATCGCTGCCATCCGATCAAGCGCGCGCTCTCCATTGGGATCAGGATCCCGTCCTGCGGCGGTGGCGATTCCCGCATGCGTCAGCGAATTGGCGACGAAGGCTGGCGCGCTGAGGCCTACCGTTGGACTTTGCGCGAGCGCCTGTTGGATGATGCCAAAGAACGTCTCGCGTTCCACCCCTGAGTCCGAGACCAAGCCCTGCACGACCAGGAAGGCCCAAGCGGAGTGGGGTTTCGTCAAATCACAAATCGCCAGGCTCGCGGTAAGCAGATTCCAAGTTGAAGGCGGTTCCATTTTTACCTCCGTATGCAAAGCGCGGGAAGGCCTGCCCTGAGCAAAGCCAGCGGGCCGCCATGTGTACCCTGCATTGCAATACCGTATATTCTAATCTTTTTGGCAAGCATTTTTGAGTACATGTTGAAAGTGGAAGGTCGAGAGAAGAGACCCCTCATCCGCTTCGTACCTCAGCACCTTCTCCCCTGGGAGAAGGTTGGTAATTAGATCGCCCTCTCCGAGGGGAGAGGGTGGCGGCCATGCGCCGCCGGGTGAGGGGTCCCTTCGTCCGCCCGCGAAGATTTGGTTGCGACTCCGCCGCGATGCGCAACCAGCTTCGGCGCGAACCGGTAGCCATCACGGACAGTGTTGTCCTGCCCGTGGGCTACTCCCAGTCGCGATATCCCAAGGGCAAGCTCCCGTCGTCAATCCAAATGGGGCATGCCGCCGGCGTTTCAGACGGGATCCTTCTCAGGGCCGGCGCCGGTGCTGCAGGACTGGATAAAGTCGTTGATTTCGGTGATGGAAGCAACGTGGCGGGGATAGTTGATAGTATGCACGGTAAACGCGAAGCGGTTGTTGGCGCCGGTAGCGTCCAGCAACCGCTCGCGCAAACGCTCGGCCACGTGCGCGGCGTCTTCCTCCAGAATCCCGGGCAGCAGGATCGCGAACAATACCTCCGAGAGCAGATAGACCATGTCCTCGCGACGAAGCATTCGGTACGCAGCCTTGACGGCGTCCGCAACTGCCACTGAGGTCTCGCCGGACTCGATCACCTGCGGTGAAGGTGTGACCAGGGTCAGCACCAGCGAGAGCGGCCGCTGAAAGGTCTGCGCACTGGAAAACTCAACGTTCAATCGGGCCCGAAACCGATCGTGGTCGGGCAGGGTTTCAAGCAGGTCGGCGCTTGCCTGGCCGAGCAGCCTTGTCGTCCGCGTCCGTTCTTCCCGGAGTTGCCGGCGCAGGCGGCGCACCGTCAACTGCCTCTCCACAAGATAGGCAACAAGGAGCAGGCAGAGAAGGCAGAAGCTGAAGATGATTTCCCGCAGCGATACGCCCCGGGGGAGCGCGGGACTCCAGTGGGAAGAGAAGTACATGAGCAAGGCCATCCCTACGGCAAGAACGGTGATCATAGTGATCGCCACTGTCCACAACTCCGCATCGCGCCGCTCGAGCTTTCCGGGGTCAATGTGATCGAAGACTTGCACAGTCCCTCCCCTGGCGATAATCGGCCGTAGCGTTCCCCTCGCGGCCCTGTCAAACGTGCCCATGCTATTCTAGCGGAAATCTTGACCCGAATCTTCAGGATTGCAAGGGGCGGGCGGTTTCCGGTGCGTTTGGATTGATGGAGCGGCTGCAATTTTGCGGTAGTTGGGAAAATCTTACATGACCGGGCGCCAGACCGCATAGGTATCTCCAATAAATACAACAGCCTCAGGCGAGCTCGATTTGGCATAAACCGTGCCACTAAAACAATGGGCTAATCTGGAAACACTGTTGACCTCCGCAGAGGGTGTTGGCTTGCGTCACACCAATGGGCGGCACCGAGGAGATCACAAATCCATGCGTATGAGCTTTCGTTTGATCCTCTTGCTCGTCGTCGGCGTCACCTGCCTGTCCTTGATTTTTGCGGTGTTCCAGGTAAAGGCCGAGAAAAGAGGGCTGCAAAAGGAATTGGAAAATCGCGCCTCGATGGTGGGCGAAAACCTGGAAGGGAAAGTGGAGCCTCTGCTCAACCGCCGCTCACACAAACACTTGCAGGAGGTAGTGACACAGTTTGGAAATCGCGAACACCTGAAGGGAGTCGCCATATTCAATAAGTCCGGAGACTGTTTGGCCACAAGCCCAGGCTTGGACGGTGACTTACGTGGCGTGCTTCCCCAAGTGATTCAGGTGATCTCAAGCAAAATAACCTACGCCAGCTTCACGACCTTGAGCGGAAAGTTAACCCACGTCCTTATTCTTCCGCTGCATGACGAATCAGAGGCGCTCGGAGCGCTGGTCGTATTTCACGATGCGGGTTTCATCAAGGCGCAAACCTCGCGCCTTTGGTGGGAAACGTTTCTGAGTGTGCTGGCCCAAGCGGTATTTATTGCCCTGGTCACGGTACTGATCATCCGCTGGAGCATCGTGGGGCCCATCGCCCGAACCACGAAGTGGATCAGAGATATCCGCGCGGGCAAGCGTGCCGAGCGCTGCGGCCTCGACGAGAAGGATGTTTTCAGCCCATTGACGCAAGAGGTTACGCATTTGGCCAAGAGCCTGGAGGTCGCCCGGGCTGCGGCGGAGGAGGAAGCGCGGCTTCGCGAATCCGGCGAATCACATTGGACGCCGGAGCGTTTGCGCCTCCACGTGCGAAGCAAGCTGGGAGACCGGCCATTTTTCGTCGTTTCCAATCGCGAACCTTACACCCATACCTATCGGGGAAAGAATGTGGAGGTCACGGTTCCGGCGAGCGGCTTGGTTACGGC
>JARLGN010000449.1 GCA_031292775.1 Acidobacteriota bacterium
GACGTGATAGGTGTCGGGCTTGAGCACATTGGGCGTTCCGTTGATGGTGATAGGGACAATGGGGACCCCCGCGAGGATGGCAATGTAAAAACTTCCCGCTTTGAAAGGCAGCAGTTGGCCGTTACGGCTGCGGTGGCCCTCAGGAAAGAGAAGCACAGATTTTCCCTCGCGGATTTCCTGCGCCACCTTTTTCATGCTCCTCATGGCTTCGCGCGGGCGGTCACGGTCAACGGGAATGTGTCCTGAGCGCCGCAGGTGCGAACCCAGGAAGGGCATATTAAACAATGAGCGCTTGGCCACGAAACGAAACTGCACCGGCAGGTTTACGAACAGAACGGGAATATCCATGGCGCTTTGGTGATTCACGCAATAGATCGTGGTCTCCCCAGGATTGACGTGCTCCAGCCCTTCCACGCGCACGCGGATTCCACTGGTTTTCAGAATCAACCACGACCACGTCCGGGCGCAAGCGTGTTGCCACCTGCCTTCAGCGTCGAAGAGGGAGGCGAACAGCGAAACCGTTCCGCAAACTGCCGTATAGAAATAAATGAGCAGGTTCGTGAAGAGCAGGGAACGGGCATAGCTCAGAATGTAGCGGAGGCGCCCGCTCGGGCGGGTCTTGGGAGCGACAGTTGGTGGTGCGGTTTCCATGGGAGCATTAAACCCAATAATATTCACGTAATTGGTTTCAGGGCGACCCCCTGAATCGTCCCGCCTTGACCTGGAGAAAACACCGGTTGCGGGCCACCCTCTCCCCCAAAGGGGCGAGGGAAGTAAATTCAAATTACCTCTCCCTGCGCGGAGCGTAGGGGCACCCCTCATGGGTGCCCACAACCATGGCGGGCAGGACGTCCGCGGTACGTCGGTGGGGCCGCCGACTCGGCCGTACGGAGGGCAGGCACGAGGCCTGCCCCTACGATACGTGTTTGGTTGCGACGTCGCCGGGTTCGGATCCCCCGGAGGCCGCCAGGTGCAACTTTCCCTCGCCCTGTGCCTTCTTGATGGCGCCCACCAGGAAGAGTGATCCGACCACAAGTACCACATCATTGGGGGAACTGGCACCGACAGCTTTTTCCAAGGCCCGGACAGGTTCGGCTTCTACATGCAGATTGGACGGCTGTGAACCCAGGACGGCCAGAATCTCGTCTGGTGTTGAGGCACGCACGCTGTCCAGGTGTGTCAAGTAGATTTCCTCTGCCAGGGGGAAAAGGCTCGCACATATTTCCCGGACGGCTTTGTCGCGCATGGAAGCATACACCATGCGAATCCGGCGTCCGGGCAACTCCTCACGAATAAAGGTGGCCAGTTCCCGCGCTGCGCCCGGATTGTGCCCGCCATCAAGCAGTACCAACGGCTTGGGAAGGATGGGTTCCAGCCGTCCCGGCCAGGTGGCCGATCCCAGCCCTTGCAGAATGCTGCGGCGGGGAATCTCAAGTCCCTCTGCCTGCAATCGCCACGCCGCGACCACGGCAGCTACCGTGTTCTTCACCTGGAACTTTCCCAGCAGAGGGCAGGTCAGGCCGGCGAAGTGCTCTCCGCCGATTGCCAGATCGAACGAGTAGCGGCCCTGTATGGCGTGAAGCCGGGTGACCTGAGCCACGTTCCTCAACTCCAGCAACTCTGCCCCGCATGACTCTGCCCGATGGCGAATAACCGCGGCTGCCTCCGGATCATCAACTGCTGAAACCACGGCGCGATGCGGTTTGATGATGCCGGCCTTTTCCGCCGCGATGGCGGTCAGTGTGGAACCCAGGTACTCCATATGGTCGTAGTCGATGTCGGTAATCAGGGCCACGCGCGATTCCGTTATGTTGGTCGCGTCCAGTCGCCCTCCCATGCCGACTTCCAAAACTGCGAACTTCACCTTCGCATTGGCGAAGTGCAGAAACGCCGTAGCCGTCAGGAACTCAAAAAAGCTTGGGGGCTTCTCCAGTTTCTTCAGGTTTACCAGGCGCTCAACTGTGGCAGCGACAGCAGTGAATGCCGTCGCAAAATCTTCGTCAGAGACCTCCTGGCCGTTTACGCGTATCCGCTCATTGACGCGTACCAGGTGGGGTGATGTGAACATGCCCGTGGAGTAGCCTGCATGCTCCACAATGCTGGCGAGTATCGCGCAGCATGAACCTTTGCCATTGGTTCCTGCTACGATGGCGGTTTGATAGCGCTCGTGCGGGCGCCCCAATTCCACCATGATCTGAGAGATTGCTTCCAGGCCGAACTTCAGTCCGTGCAACTCCTGACCCAGGTCGGCAAGGTACTTTAGGCATTCAGGATAGTTCATGAGAATCGGGCCATCGGCTCATTGGGCCATTGGTTCATCGGGCCATCGTAATCGAGCCATTGAACCATTTCGTGATTAAGTGATTTAATGATTCTTGCATCTCTTGACTGAGGTATCTGCGGATATCAACTATTCCCGAAAACTCTGAACGTGAGTACGTTGTGCCACGGTCCTATTCCGCAATGAAATCACCAATCGCCAATTCGCTAAATGACCCGATGGCTAGATGGCCCAATCATTCCCAGGCCCGCATCAGCCGAAAGGCGCGCGCGATATGACTCTTTAGTTCCTTACGCGGGACGATGGCGTCGAGCATGCCATGTTCCAGGAGGAACTCGGCGCGCTGGAACCCCTCGGGTAGCTTCTGTCGAATAGTTTGCTCGATGACGCGCGGGCCGGCGAAGCCGATGAGCGCACCAGGTTCAGCTATATTCAAATCGCCGAGCATGGCATAGCTGGCAGTGACGCCGCCAGTGGTGGGATCCGTGAGCACGGAGATATAAGGCTTGTGCACTTCATCCAGACGTGCGAGCGCCGAACAGATTTTGCTCATCTGCATCAGGCTGATGGCGCCTTCCATCATGCGCGCGCCACCCGAGCAGGAAATAATCACCAAGGGCAATTTCTTTTCAATGCAACGATCGATGGCGCGCGTCACCTTTTCGCCCACCACTGCCCCCATGCTGCCACCCACGAATTGAAATTCCATGGCGCAGATAATGGCGGGTTTGCCTTCAATCAGTCCTTCGCCGGTCAGTGCCGCATCTTTCATGCCGGTGGTTTTTTCCGCCACCTTCAGACGATCGCGGTAGAGTTTGGTGTCTTTGAATTTCAGGGGATCGGTTGACGCCAGTTTCGCGTCATGCTCGGTGTAAAGGCCTTCGTCAAACAACATTTCCAGCCGCGCGTGCGAGCCCAGCTTGAAGTGATGCCCACATTTCGGGCAGCACTGCAGGTTGCCTTCAAGGTCCTTTTTCCAAAGGATCTGTCGGCACTTGTCACATTTTACCCAAAGGCCTTCGGTTTGGACGCGCTTCTCCTTGGGCGTTTCAATCGGCTGTTTTTCTTTGCGAAACCAAGTCATATTATCGGCTCATTGGCTCGTCGATTCATCGGGCCATCGGGGAAAAGACGAAACTTGAAATTCGAAAATCGAAAATCGGGGCTACGCTCATCCGAGTTTCGAGTTTCGATATTCGTTCTTCGATGACCCGATGGCCCGATGAGCCGATGTCCCGATCCTCAATATTCAATTCCTCTTTGCGCGAGAATCCCCTTCTGATAGGGATGTTTTACTTCGCGCATTTCCGTAACCAGGTCGGCCATGTCGACGAGCGTGGGATGCGCGTTGCGTCCGGTCAAAATCACGTGGACCATTTCCGGCTTGCGCCTTAAGGTCTCCGCCACGGGTTCCGGTGACAGCATCTTGTAGCTGATAGCATAGTTAATTTCGTCAAGAATCACCATATCGTAGCGCCCGCTCAGTATTTCCTCGCTGGCAAATTGCCATGCTACTTCGACCATCCGGACATCTTCCGGGTCAGGTTTTTCCGCGCCCACTTTCACGAACCCGCGGCCCATGGGAATAATCTTAAGGCGCTCGTCGCCCAGCATCTTTGCTGTGTCCAGTTCGCCATAATGCCACGAGCCTTTGATAAATTGCACCATCAAGACCTTCAGGCCTTGCCCCACTGCCCGAAACGCCGTTCCCAGAGCGGCGGTGGTCTTTCCCTTGCCGGGGCCCGTATGGACGATAATCAACCCTTTTCGCTCTTCTGGCAAGAGAACGCTCCTATCGGGCCACGGCCCATCGGTTCATCGCCCGATCCCTTATCGCGGATACGGATATCCGCGCAGGATCGTAAAGCCGCGATAAATCTGTTCGAGCAAGAGTGTCCGCGCCAGGTCTCGCGTCAGTGTCATCCGCGAAAGCGCCAACAGGACGTCGGCCTCTTGTCGAAATGCTGTGGAGAAGCCATCGGGCCCACCGACTAAAAAGGCCACTTCGCGCGAGCCTCGCAGAGCTTCCTGCCCCAGCCACTCCGCAAACTCTTGCGACGTTCGCTCACGGCCACGCTCGTCCAGCAGGACTTTTCTTGCGCCGCGCAGTTTTTCCAGCAGCGCTCGCTCAGAAGAGGTCAATCCTGCCTTGCGGGCATGACTTGCTCCCCTGGCGGCTGGGAGTTCTTCCAGGCTCAAGGGGGTAAAATGCTCGATCCGGCCTGCCAGGTCTTCTTGAATCGCCCGCAGGTGCGAATCCTTTGTCTTGCCTTCCCAGAGAATTCGAATGCGCATGGTTGGAATCGGGCCATCGGTTCATTGGGTCATCTGGCCATTAAGTAATCTGGTGACTTTGCGATCGGGAACCGCAAGAAATCTCAGCGCTCTTCGATCACCCAATCACTAAATCGCTAAATCACCCAATGGCCAGATCACCAGATATTAGCTCTCATCCCCTTCATCGACCTTAACCCTTGGCGCGGTCTTCCACAGGCGCTCCAGATCGTAGAACTCCCTGGTGCGCTCCACAAAAATGTGAACGATGAAATTGAGGTAGTCCAACAGTATCCATTCCGCCTGAGAGTAGCCCTCGACGTAGGCTGGCGCGCACCCGGACTTCTTTAAGGCTTCCACGATACCATCGCAAATTCCCTGGGCGTGGCGAGTGGAGGTGGCGGTGCAGATCACGAAGTTGCTGGTGAACGAAGAGATACCTTCCAGATCCAGGACGAGCAAGTCTAAAGCCTTGCGATCCTGGGCGGCCCGAATCGCTTCTCGTAAATGTCGTATCATTGGTGTAAACGTTTCCCCATCGCGCTGGGGCCGAATAACCCTTCCTTCAAAATGTATTCTTCCACAAGCTTGGGAACAAGGCCAGTGACAGGTTTGCGAGTCCGGACCGCTTGCCGGATGTCGCGGGAGGCGATGGGAGCCTCCACCCCGGGCAAGAGATGAATCGCGCCGTGGCGTAAGCGTATCGTCTCCGCTCGCTGTGCCAGCCGCCTTGCCGGCAGCAAATCTGGCGGTGCTACCTGGCGGATGGCATCGGGGTCGAACCCGGGGCGCGACACCACAATGAATTCCACTGAATCGAGCAAGCGCCGGAATTCCCGCCAATGCGGCAGATCCAGGAAGGCGTCGGCCCCGACGAGAAAGAAAAGCCGATCGTGCTGTCGGAGCTTTCGCCGTACCGCCCGCACCGTATCAATGGAGTAGCGTGGCGACCCATCCACCGTGGGCGCCTCAATGGTGCAAGGGATAAATGTTGGAATGTTGGCGCAGGCCAGCGTCACCATGGCGTAGCGCTGGGCAAAGTCCGTCAGGTGGTCATGTATTTTGTGAGGAGGGTTGCCGGTGGGAATGAAGAGTATTCGATCCAGCTTAAAGCGGCGCTGCGCAGCCCGCGCCGCTTTCATATGCCCGGCATGAATGGGGTCAAAGGTTCCGCCAAAAATTGCAATGTTCATGAGGTGATCTGGCCATCGGGCCATCGGGTCATCTGTTCATCGACCCATAGGTACATCGATTTCTTTAACCAAGTTGTGATACCGAAGTCTCTGCTGATATCGATCAAGCAAAGGTCAAAGCGCTGAACCGCCAGATGAACCGATGGCCAGATGGGCCGATGATCCGATCATCTTGGGATCTGCTCCAACTTGGCCCAAATGGCTTCCTTTAATTCTTCCAAACCTTGCCGGGTCACCGAGGAAATTTCGTGTAAAGGGAGTCCGCGTTCGGTGCAGAATTCGCGGACGCGCACCAGGCGATCACTCTCGCCGGCGGCGTCGATACGCGAAGCGACCAGCAGCATGGGCTTGGCGGCCACCACAGGGCTAAAACTCTTGAGCTCATTCAGAATGATGTCGTAATCCTCCAGCGGGTCGCGGCCGGAAATCTCCGCCACATCAATCAGATGGAGCAGCAAGCGAGTGCGCTCCACGTGGCGTAGGAAGCGAATGCCAAGGCCCTTGCCCTCGTGCGCCCCGGCGATGAGACCCGGGATGTCGGCCATGACGAACGATCGCTCCCGGTCGAGTCCCACCACTCCCAGGCTGGGTGCAAGGGTTGTGAAAGGATAATCCGCAATGCGCGGACGTGCGGCGCTGAGCACTGAAATCAAGGTGGACTTGCCCACGTTGGGAAAGCCGACCAGCCCGACGTCGGCAAGCAATTTCAACTCCAGTCGCAAATCAAGAGCCAGGCCCGGCGTGCCCGGTTCGGCTCTGCGCGGCGCCTGGTGAACAGAGGTGGCAAAGCGCGCATTACCACGGCCACCCCGTCCGCCCTTGGCAGCGATGACCTGCTGGCCCGGCGTATCAAAATCCCAAAGCTTCTCTCCGGTGGTCAAATCGAAAACCACCGTGCCAACGGGGAGCGTCACGGTGTTATCCGCGCCGTCCTTCCCGTGGCAGTTTGAACCTTCGCCATGGCCCCCACGTGCGGCGCGATACAAGGGGTTATAGCGAAACTTCAGCAGGGTATTCATGTGGGGGTCGCTTAACAGGATGATGTCGCCCCCACGTCCGCCATCCCCGCCGCTAGGGCCCCCGCGCGGGACGAACTTCTCCCGGCGAAACGCCACGCAGCCGTTTCCCCCTGCACCAGCGGCAACGTGAATTTTGGCTTCGTCAATGAACATGTTAATTATCGGGAGAGCGGATGATCGGGAGATCAGGTGATCGGGTGGAAGATCGGATGATCAGACCGGGTGATCAGATGATCGAGTAATCTGGTGAGCAAAAGGCCGATTAGACCTGCTGTGTGCTTCGTTCACCCGATGACCGGATCATCCGATCTCCCGATCTTTAATTCGTTGATGGGACCAGAATACTGACGTATCGGCCCGAGCGGCCTTTGTCCTCAAAGCGAACGACGCCGGAGACCTTGGCGAAAAGCGTATCATCAGAGCCGAGACCGACGTTGTCACCGGGCTTCAAGCGCGTGCCGCGCTGGCGTACTAGAATTGACCCGCCAGATACCAACTGGCCGTCAAAACGCTTCACGCCCAACCGCTGAGCGTTGGAGTCGCGACCGTTGCGGGATGTTCCTTGACCCTTCTTGTGTGCCATATCTAAATTTCCTTTTTGAGCAAGCGCGTGGCTATGCGGTGACGATGTCTTGGATCAGTACCTGGCTGAAATTCTGGCGATGACCAATAGTGCGCCGATACTGCTTCTTGCGCTTGTATTTCAACACGCGCACCTTGGCGCCTCGGTCATTGAGCAGAATCTTCCCAGTAACCTTGGCGTTTTCAACCAACGGGGCTCCTACGGTGAGCTTTTCGTTGCGCACGACAAACACGTGGTTGAACTCGACCGTCGAACCAGGATCGCCCGCTACGCGCTCCACGCGAATCACGTCGCCCGGTGAGGCCTTGTATTGTTTTCCGCCCGTCCGAAAGATAGCGTACATAGATTTCTTTTCTCCTGTATCCTGAAAACGACCATTATACGAATCTCTGGGAGAAACTGTCAATCAAATGCAGAGGGTCGTAATGGCATTGTCCGAATCTTGACTAATCGCCTAAAACCACGATATCAGAAATTCTCCGGGCCGAATAGTTCGCGAACAGCACCGACTACTGTATTTTCAATAGCGTAGGAGGCATTGGCCAATGACTGAGAGCGATATTTGATCCGTTTGCTTTACAACAGCTCCGTGGGGCCTGCAATTCAGTCAATTGTCATCGTAACCTCCGCAGGAAGAACAAAGCGACATTGCGCCTGGATTCCTACTGCAAACGCTTGACCTTGCTGATTGACTCCATTTTGTCCTATTCCATTCTACTGGGGGGGAACTAGCCCCGACTCCCCACCATGGTTCTGCGAGGGAGGTGTTTCCGTTCCGCCGTAACGTGGCCATTCCGATTCCATACGCGTTCCGCCCTCGCAAACAGTGTGTGCACATGCCCATGGTGAGAAATCCGGTCTAACTCCCTTCCTTTCAATAACTCATCTGGAAAATGTCATAAGTCGTTTGTTTTCAGGAACTCATTGGGAGCACTTTTTTTGCCCCTTTGTTTTCAACATACTATTGGGAGCAACCTTCATTTTTAACATCTTTTTTTTAGTCGTCCATTGTTTTCAACAACTTATTGGGAGCACTTTTTGTGGCCCTTTGTTATCAATCGATTATAGGGAACGATTTTCAGGTTTGACCTCATCTGGTGTGTGGGTGCCTCCGTCGGATTCCATGGACAAATTGGCATTTTCCCAATCCCGCCGCAACCCTGTATTGCTATCTTCAGTTCGACGCCAGACGCTGCCGCGTCTCCGCCGTCCGACCTTGCCCGCTTTCCGTCACGGATAACCTTCCGCGCCTCTGCCTTCCCAGGTGCGCAATTCCACCCGGGCACAGTTCACCGTTCCATGCCCCTGCATTGTGGTGGCCATAGCCTAGTACGATTTCTGGACTATTCCTACCGGTAGGAATAATCGTGTCGAATTCTGCCGCCGGGCGTGCATTTCTCACCCGGCACGGAGAGGATTTGAGCTTTAGACTGGATTTCTCCCCACGGTTGGGAAGGGTGGCGTCCAAAGTAGTGAGAAGGTCGGGCTAGTACTGATGACGTAGATGCTATCGCGCAGATTCCTGCTGGCACTGCGTGCATCGCTGAGGGGAAGGGACAATTTAGACCAGTTTCCCGACCTGCGCCTCTTGCGATCCAAAACCGGAGGGGTGGCGAATTGGCCGCCCAGGCGGTTACGCGTGGGACAATACTCAAGATTCCAGTAGCCAAGTTTAAATCCCATCTCTATACTATGCCGTCGCTAGTTGCGTACCCCCTCGCAGCGCGCAACAGCCGTTCCGAATGACCATGCACAAAAAGGACGCAGGCCAGGCCGTCGTGGTAGTGGCACTCGCCCTGGTCGTCATCCTGGCCTTTCTGGGTCTGGGATTGGACCTCGGATATTTGCGCATGAAGCGGCGGCAGATCCAGAAAGCTGCCGACGCTGCGGCGCTCGCGGGTTCGCTGGAGCTGACCTACTGCGGGGGCACCAATAACTGTAGTGCTCTTACGGCGGCCGCCCAAAATGCCTTGACTGAGAACGGCTTCTCATCAAGCACCCTCGTCACCAATTGCGGTACCAGCAGCGACAATCTGGTCATTACGGTCAACAACCCTCCCTGCTACCTGGGCGCGAACGATCCGCACAATGGCGACGCTCGCTATGTGGAAGTCGTTGTTTCGCAGGTTGAACCGCTGATGTTCACCAAGGTGTTGGGTATCGCCAGCACCACCATGAAGGCGCGCGCCGAGGCCGGGTTGGGGAACTCCTCCAACTGCTTCTATGTGCTTGGCTCTTCGGGTACCGACCTGACCGTTAGCGGAGCTGTCCAGTTGAAGGTCCCCGGGTGTGGTTTGTACGTGAATTCAAATGCCACCACCGCCCCCAACGCCGCCCTGGAGGTTACGGGAAGCAGTTCCATTACCGCCGCGTCAGTTAACATCGTTGGCCATGCTGCCACCAGTGGAACCTCCACCATTTCTCCCACGCCCACCACGGGCGTTCCTCCCGCCAGCGACCCGCTGGCCTATCTACCAAAACCGGCCTATACGGCATGTCCGACCGGGGTGGCGCAACTGTCGATTGGCGGCATCACCACCCAGACCCTCACTCCCGGCAATTATTGCGGCGGCATCTCGATTTCCAACAGCGCAGTGGTCACCTTCAGCCCCGGCAACTACGTGGTGGCCAAGGGGATCCAGATTGGTGGCGCTGCGAAGGTCACCTTTGGGGCGGGCACCTATGTTATGGAGGGCGGAGGCTTCTCCGTCGGCAACTCGGGGCAGGCGACGGGTTCGGGGGTTACGGTCTTCCTCACCGGGGATTCAAATTTCAGCTATGGGCCTGCCAATTTTTCGGGGGCAGCCGTGGTCCAATTGATCGCTCCCACCAGCGGAACGTATGCCGGCATCCTATTCTTTCAGGATTCGACGGCAACGGGCGCAACCAGCCCTACCTCAGGCAACACCAGCAACTTTGGCGGTAGCGCCAGCACCTACTTCCAGGGCGCGCTCTACTTTCCCACCACAGGCATCGTCTATTCCGGAGCCAGCACGGCTCAATACACCATCCTGGTGGCAAATCAAGTCACCGTCAGTAATTCCGCGACGATCAATAATGATTATTCATCCTTGGCCAGCGGAACGCCGATAAAGGGTACGGGAGGCATCTTGGGCGAGTGAGCGAGAATCTTCCAATCGAAACCAATCCGGACAGCTTTTTCCGGTGGGGTTTGCAGAAGGTTCATGCCATTGCCGCGTTGATGAGGGCGGAACGCGCCTCGAGCCTGGTGGAATTCGGCCTGATGCTCCCGTTTCTAACTCTGCTACTGATCGGAGTGGTTGATTTCGGCCGCGCCTTCTACATCGATATTGAGGTTTCCGATGCTGCCCATGCCGGCGCCCTTTACGGTTCCCAGAACCACACGGATACAACGGGAATGCAAAACGCAGCCACCGGAGATGCTGCCGACGTTTCCGGCATGACCGCCACGGCCGCGTATGGATGCGAATGCTCAGATGGCACGAACGCGGTGGCAAGTTGTACCAGCCAGCCGGCGTGTACCGTCAACGTGGTGAACTACGTGCAAGTCACAACCGCGGCCACTTATAGACCGATGTTTCCCTGGCCGGGCATCCCCACTTCACTTTCATTGCAGGGATCGGCGAAGCTCCGCGCCGGCCAGTAGCCAGAGCGATGAGTTGGGTTGGGGGCCGATGAGCGAAAGTCCTATGTCCATTCTCCGGCGGGTTGCAGGAAGGCTCCGTGACGAACAGGGCAGCACTTTGCTGGAATACGCCATCGTGCTCCCTGTGTTGTTGGCGTTTTTATTCGGCATAATGGATTTTTGCCGCTTTCTCTACACGTACCACTTTGTAAGTGAGGTTGCCCGCGAGGGGACCCGGTACGCGATGGTACGCGGGTCGACGTTTGGGTCCACGGCCTGTACCACCCCAGCCATCTTTGCCTGTAATGCCACGGCAGCCAATGTCCAGAGTTACGTGCAGGGCCTGACGCCGCCGGGGATTGCTTCCGGCTCTTTGGCGGTTACCACCACGTGGCCGGGCACCGCACCCACAGGGGCCACCACCGCATGTCCGTCCGGGAACAACGGTAAGAACCCTGGCTGCCTCGTTCAAGTGCTGGTGAGCTACCCTTTCAAATTTATGCTCCCGTTCTTGCCCAGCTCAGCATCCACTTGGACCATGTCGAGTACCTCCGTGGTGGTGATTTCGCAATAAACGTTCCGAGCCCGGTGATTATACTGAGTGAGGGGGCGGGGAAGCGGGGCATACGCGCAAGAGCAACGGTGAGCGTTTCCCGAAAGCCCGCGAAGCGGGTGTCGTCATCTCACGCGTGTCCAAAACAGATCGCGTCAGGTTGCGAATGAGGTGAAGCACAAGCGCTCGCTATGCGGGGAAACTGGGGCTCTTTCGCACGCTGGCAGTCGAGCCAACCTGTTTCCAGCGGAGATCGAGAAAATGTGGGTCCCTCGCCCCCTTGGGGGGGTGGGTGGTCTGCAGCCGGCGTTTTCATGAGCCGGGGCCGGGCGGGTGTGGGGGGGAAAAACACTGGGGCCTAGTGAGATGCTGTCGACGTCGAGGCCGTTTCACTTTTGCCTTGCTTTTGCGGCTCTCCCAAACGAATTCCATTTTGGTAAAGACCCCCTCACCCCCCGCCTTGCGGTCCCCCCTCTCCCCCAAGGGGGCGAGGGGAAATGTA
>JARLGN010000450.1 GCA_031292775.1 Acidobacteriota bacterium
AGCATGGTAAATCCCAAACACAGGTAAACGAAGGCAATGACCACCATCGCCATCCGCGCCACGGTGGTCACGGCCTGACTGCGCCGAACGCAGCCCAGACCGGCCAGGGGCACAAACCACACGGAGGTTCCCACAAAGAACACCGCAAAGAATAGAAGGGCCGCAGCCACACTGTGCAACTGCGCCGCCCTCACTCCGGCAATTATAACGGGAGGGCACAGGCTTAAGCCCGTCAGGAAGCCGAGCGCCGCCGGACCGTATACGCCGCGCTTCCGGGCCCCGCCAATGTTCACGAGTTCCGAACCCGCACACGACGCGGCACAAGCGCGCCCCATCGCGTACGCGTACCAAATCAGCACGCCGGCCAGCAACACGTGGATAATTCCAGCGATCAGCAGGCGTGGCGCGGGTGGAAGCACGATCAGGGCGCCAAGTTCCCAGGCCACGGCGGCAAACAGCAGGTATCCCAGAAAACGCGCTCCCAGAAAAGTGGTGAGATAGCGGATACTCAACCGCGTGCCTCCCTGCTCCGCCAGCAAAGAAGGAACCAGCACGGGTCCACAGGAAGCGATGCAGGCAGGACCGGAGGACAGTCCCAAGACTAACGCCTCGCCGAAGATGAAAGAGGCAGGCACGGCCGCGATTCTACCACCGTTCAGTTTCTCGTAGGTGACGCGAGGGGGGACTTGGTCGAATAAATGCGACCTTTTATCCGAGGTCCAACTTATTGCAATTGGTAGGTCCTGCCTGGTAGGACCTGCCAGCCCGCAAAGCGGGCGAAAGATCGTAGCCCACCGCTTCAAAGCCCCATGCATACGGCCTCGCAGGCGAGTACAATGGCGGGGCGTGGTAACATTGGTTTATCCCGCCATGTGGAAGAGGTCCCTGCTTGAAGAAGAATCTGGCGCCACACACGGCACTCGCATTCCGCATCCTCGGCGCGTTGGGGATCATCGCCGGAATCACGTTTTTCTATTTCCTCATTTTCCACGTTAACAACGTAACCGTGGCCCTATCGTTTTTGCTGGCGGTGCTGGCCATCGCCACGCGGTGGGGATTGGTGGAGGCGCTGGCGGCTTCGGTAGCCGGCATGCTTTGCTTCAATTTCTTTTTTCTACCTCCCGTTGGAGCACTGACGATTGCCGACCCACAGAACTGGGTGGCTCTATCCGCCTTTGTGGTAACAGCGGTAATCGCCAGCCAGCTTTCCACCAGTTTAAGAACGCAGGCGCTGGAATCATCGCACCGCCAGCAGGAGATGGAACGCCTTTACACGTTGAGCCGGAATCTCTTGCTTCTCGAAGTCCACGGCCATTTGGCCCAGGAGATTACCAATTTAATCGCCCAGGTGTTTGAGGTGCCGGGATTGGCGTTATATGACCGCGCCACCGACCGGATTCACCGGGCTGGCCCGCACGACATCCCCGTTGAACCCGGCAAACTTCGAGACACCGCCCTGCAGGGAACCGTTTTTCACGATGCCGCGACGAAGACCACGGCAATCCCCATCAGCCTGGGGGGCCAGCCCATCGGCAGCCTGGGAATCCAGGGCTCCCAAATGTCGGAAACGGCATTGCACGCCATTGCCAACCTTACGGCCATCACCTTGGAGCGCGCCCACTCTCAGGACGTCGCCACCCGCGCCGAAGCCGCCCGGCAGAGCGAGGAACTTAAGTCCATGATGCTGGATGCCCTGGCGCATGAATTCAAAACACCGCTCACCCCCATCAAGGCCGCGGTGACCTCCATGTTGTCGGATACCGACATGAATCCGACGCGCCAGGAGTTGCTGCTCATCGTTGATGAGGAGACGGACCGGCTGAATTCGATGCTTACCGAAGCCATCCAAATGTCGCGCATCGAAGCGGGCGAGCTTCAGTTGCACCGGAGCCCGCAATCCTTGCATATAATTATCCAGGCGCAATTGAAGAAACTGGGAGAAGGTCTGGAAGGGCGCAAAGTGACCGTGGACGTACCGGAAAACCTGCCGCGGGTGAGCGTTGACCCGGAATTCACGGGAACCGTGATTTGGCAATTGCTCAGCAATGCTTTAAGGTATACACCACCGGGCAGCCCTCTTACTCTCAGTGCCAGTGCGGGGGAGATGGAGGTAATTGTCAGCGTCGCGGATTGCGGACCGGGAATTTCCGAACAGGAGCAACGGAAAGTGTTCGATAAGTTTTACCGGGGAAAAGATCAGCGGGAGAGAATACCGGGCACCGGAATGGGCCTTACCATTGCCAGGGAGATAGTGCGCGCCCACCACGGCAGGATTTGGGTGGAGAGCGAGCCAGGGAAAGGGGCAAAATTCTCATTCTCCGTCCCACGTGCTCCCAGGGAGTCGTTACTGTGACCAGCGCAAGAATCTTGATTGTCGATGATGCCCCGCAGATTCGCCGGGTGATGCGCACTACTCTGGTGGCGCGCGGCTATATGGTCAGCACCGCGCGGAACGGCGAGGAGGCTCTGGACAAAGTCCGCGAGGAGCGCTTCGACCTGATACTCCTTGACATCAACATGCCGGGAATCGGCGGCATGGAAGCGTGCCGCATTATCCGCTCCCAAAGCGACATTCCCATTGTCATTCTTTCCATCCGTAATTCGGAAAAAGAGAAAGTGGAAGCGCTGGATGCCGGCGCGGATGACTACGTAACCAAACCTTTCAGCATGCCGGAACTCCTGGCACGCATTCGCGCGGGCCTTCGCCGGGCGCCTCTGATGAGTTCGGGAGCGCCTGATTTGCTGAACCTGGGCCCGACCGCCATTAATTTCGTCGCTCGGCGGGTTACCGTGGACGGTACCGATGTGCGCCTGACTCCCAAGGAATTTGACCTGCTTCGTTACTTCGCCAGCAATCCGGATGTGGCCATCCCCCACACTAAACTTCTTCAGGCCGTGTGGGGACCGGATTATGGCGAAGAAGTGGAGTACCTGCGCGTGTTCATCAATCAGCTTCGAAAAAAGATCGAACCGGACCCCGCACATCCCGCCTATCTCCTTACCGAGCCGTGGGTTGGGTACAGGTTGAGTGTCCCCAAGGGTTAACGAAATCTTGACCAAGTCTTTATGACTTCTTTATGGCCGTGGAAGCACTATGGTTCAGGTGACTCCCATGGAAACCTATCCCGTTGATAAGTCCGGTTTTGCATCCTCGGCTTTTTCCCATGACTCCCATCACCACGATCCGATTGATGGGGGTGCCGGACAGAAGCCGGAAGTCTTCGCAATCCAGCCGTATGCGCAGGGAACCGCCGCCCCGCAAGTGGGAGATGACCTAGGGCAAGGGCTGGAAGTCCTGGTGATCTATACGGACGCAAGGGGAACGCTGGCGGCCCTGCGAATGGCGGATGGGCTGGCGCAAAAACTGGGGGCGCACATACGGCTGCTGCTCCCCTATGAAGTGCCTTACGCGCTGCCTCTGACCAAGCCCGCGGTGCCTGTGGAATTCCTGGAGAATCAGGTGCGGGAGCTGGCATCAACCATCCACTTGGATGTGGCAGCGCAGATTCTTCTGTGCCGCGACAAGAGGCGCACACTGGGCCTGCTGCTAAGGCCGGATTCCCTGGTTGTAATAGGTGGCAGAACACGCTGGTGGCCCACCGCGGCGCAAAGACTCGCGCAGGCGGTCCAAAAGGATGGGCACAGCGTGATTTTCGCGGAGCTGAGGTGACAACATCGTGCTAGACGTCGCTTACGTTTTAGTTGGTGTTCTGTTCTTTGTCGGTTGCTGGATTTTCACCACCGCCTGCGACCACCTTTAGGAGACCGCTCAATGGACTACATTATTGCTGGCGTTACCGCGCTGTTCCTTTTCGCTTATCTCGTGTACGCGTTGCTGCGGCCGGAACGGTTCTGAGAGGACACCATGACCCCGAATGGCATTCTGAACGTGCTGATCTATTCTGTGCTGATCCTGCTGGTCACAAAACCGCTGGGCATTTTCATGACCAGGCTTTTCGCGGGCGAGCGGACTTTTCTCCACCCGGTGGTGCGTCCACTGGAAAAATTGGTCTATCGCCTCTGCCGTATTCATGAGAATGCCGAACAGCGCTGGACCCAATACGCAGCGTCGCTGATTGCCTTCAGCGTGATGAGCTTCATTTTCGCTTACGTGATCCAGCGGCTGCAGCGATTCGTGCCATTATTGAATCTGCAGCACTACGGAACCCCGCATGCCCCTGCCGGCGCCACTCCCGTGACTGCCGATCTGGCTTTCAACACGGCCGTAAGTTTCGTCACCAACACCAACTGGCAAAACTACGGTGGTGAAACAACGTTCAGCCATTTCGTGCAAATGACCGCGCTCACCGTGCAGAATTTCCTTTCCGCCGCCGCCGGCGTGGCCGTGTCCATTGCCCTGATTCGAGGCTTTGCGCGCAAGCAAGCGAACAACATTGGAAACTTCTGGGTGGATCTGGTGCGGGCGACGCTTTATATCTTTCTGCCCCTCTCCTTGCTCGGAGCACTGTTTCTCTGCTCTCAAGGCGTGATTCAGAACTTTAAGGCCAATACCACGGTCCAAACCGTGGAAGGCGCTACGCAGACCATCGCGCAAGGGCCAGTCGCTTCCCAGGAAGCCATCAAGATGGTGGGAACAAATGGGGGAGGATTCTTCAATGCCAATTCCGCCCACCCCTTTGAGAACCCCACCCCGCTGACTAATTTCATCCAGCTCCTCATGATCTTTGCCATCCCGGCCGGCCTCACCTACACGTTCGGAACAATGGTGGGTGACACCCGCCAGGGCTGGGCCCTGTTTGGGGCGATGGGCGTTCTGTTTCTCGCCGGAGTCCTGGTGTGTTCTCCTGCTGAGCAGGCAGGTAATCCGCAACTTGCCCAACTCGGGCTTGAAACCAAGGCCAGCCACACTCAACCGGGCGGGAACATGGAAGGCAAGGAAGTCCGCTTTGGTATCGCCACATCGGCGCTCTTTGCCGTCGTCACCACCGATGCCAGTTGCGGCGCCGTGAACAGCATGCACGATAGCTACACGCCTCTCGGAGGGCTTGTCCCGCTGTTCAACATCCAACTTGGGGAGGTGGTTTTTGGCGGCGTCGGCGCAGGCATCAAAGGCATGCTGCTCTTCGCGATCCTGGCGGTCTTCATTGCCGGGCTGATGGTAGGCCGCACGCCGGAATACATCGGGAAGAAGATCGAGCAGAAGGAAGTAAAGATGGCGATGCTGGCGCTGATCCTCATGGCCGCCAACATCCTCATCTTCACCGGAATCAGCACCGTCGCCAAGTTCAAGCAGAACGGTTATTGGAATCCTCCCGGGGCAGCGACCGCCAATGTGAACAACAACGGCCCGCATGGTTTCAGTGAAATCCTTTACGCGTACACCAGCGCGAATGGAAACAACGGCAGCGCCTTTGCTGGACTGAGTGGGAACACGCCCTGGTACAACTTCAGCCTGGGCCTGGCCATGCTCATCGGCCGTTTTCTATTCATCATCCCCATGCTGGCCGTGGCGGGCAGTCTGGCGTGCAAGAAAAAACTCCCGGTCACCAGCGGAACCCTGCCCACGCACGGACCGCTGTTTGTCGGGTTATTGATTGGCACGGTCATCATCGTCGGGGCGCTGACTTACTTCCCGGCCCTATCCCTCGGACCCATCGTTGAGCACTTCCTGATGCATCAAGGGAAACTCTTCTCGATGGTCTCTTTCTCGATTTGGAGCTGAACATATGGGAACACTCGTAGCCCCACCGCCTATTGATGAAACCGCGCTTCTTCCGAAAAAGCTGGCCCACTCGCGCCCGCTCTTCGACCCGCCCATTGTAAAGAGGGCGGCGCGTGATTCGTTCATTAAGTTGAACCCGGCCACGCTCGCCCGGAATCCGGTGATGCTGGTCGTGGAAGTGGGAGCGGCGCTGACCACGGTTTTCCTGGTGCGCGATATCATCGTTCACGCTTCCCGCATCGGCTTTTCTTTGCAGATCGCGCTTTGGCTGTGGTTCACCGTGCTCTTCGCCAACTTTGCCGAAGCCATGGCGGAAGCGCGCGGCAAAGCCCAGGCAGACACCTTGCGCAAGACCAAGACCGACTCGCTGGCCAAACGGATTGTTGCCGGTGACAAGACCGAAACCGTCCCCGCCTCCAAATTGCGTGCCCAGGACGTGGTGATCTGCGAAGCCGGAGACATCATCCCTGGCGACGGCGAAGTGATCGACGGCATTGCCACCGTGGATGAGTCGGTCATCACCGGCGAGAGTGCGCCCGTGATTCGGGAATCGGGCGGCGACCGCAGCGCCGTGACCGGCGGCACCAAGGTCCTCTCTGACCAGGTCAAAATTCGGATTACCTCCAACCCGGGTGAGACCTTCCTGGACCGCATGATTGCCCTGGTGGAGGGCGCCGAGCGCCAGAAGACCCCCAACGAAATCGCGCTCAACATCCTGATCGCCGGGTTGACGCTGATCTTCCTGCTGGCGGTTATAACCCTGCAGCCTTTTTCCGCCTACGCCGTGAACTCCGCCGGCAGCGGCGAGATTCCCAGCGTGGCCGTGCTGGTATCGCTGCTTGTATGCCTTATCCCCACCACCATTGGCGGCTTGCTTTCCGCCATCGGTATTGCCGGCATGGATCGCGTCATTCAGCACAACGTATTGGCGATGAGCGGCAAGGCGGTGGAAGCGGCCGGCGATGTCAATACCCTTCTCCTCGACAAAACC
>JARLGN010000451.1 GCA_031292775.1 Acidobacteriota bacterium
GCAAAGAACCAACAAGGACGTGGTGCCAAGAACAAGCTGAACTACCTCGACAGCGACACCTACATGGGGGGTAACCCCTTTATCATGTTTGTGATGGCCAGAGAGTTGCCGCAATACCGCGATGAAGCTGTGGAAGCCGAGCGGGAACTGCGCTATGTGCACGACCTGCTGTATAGAGATGGGGCACCAACTACGACGCGAATCCAGGTGTGGGAACTCATGACTTGGGCGATGATGTCCTACGCGGAGAAACTAAGCCCCGCCACGCTCCTTCGCTCATCTCGGGACGCGGTGCGACCGCACTGAGCTTAAACCCTACTGGGTCGACTCCAGAATGCCCACCTCTTTATCGGTTCCGTCGTGCTCAGCTCGAGGGGAGGGGATTGCGTTGGTTATGATCGGGCCCCACGGTGGAACTCTCCTCCTTCATATATATAGCTGCGTTTGGGAAAGTGAACCTGACAGCGAAGGATGTCATGGATAACCCATTTGCCAATAAGTACATGGCGCCTCTTTGTAAAACTATCTCCACGCGCCGGGCTTTTCACTTCGCCTAGGAAAACCTGGAATCGCCCATCTTGATGGGGGCGTGTCATTAGTGTCCGTATCGGACACAATGACCGTTTGCAGGTTCGAAATCCAAGCAAATCGAGAGGCAAATAAGAAGCCCAAAAAGAGGCTTGACACTCAGGGCGCGGAGTCCTATCATCATATAGAGAAATATTTATCGATATATATTTCTCTATTAGATTTAACGTCTGTAATTGCTGCTTCGGTGATTGTAGGCCCGACAGATGGTCGATAGGAGAAAACCCATTCCGCTCCCCACCCTCAATCGTTTGCCAACCTACCACCACTATCTTAAAGAGGTTCAAGAGAAAGGACTTATATCCATCTCTTGCACTTTGATTGGTAAGGATTTGAAGTTGGATCCCACCCAGGTCCGAAAGGACTTGGAAGCAACGGAGATCGTCGGGAAACCCAAGGTTGGCTATTTTGTTTCTGAACTTATTGGAGCAATTGAAACTTTCTTAGGCTGGAATAATGCTAACGAAGCATTCTTAGTTGGAGCAGGACATCTGGGAAGTGCGTTGTTGGGGTACGAGCGGTTTAAGAGTACGGGCCTCAATATCGTAGCCGCATTTGATGCTGATCCCTCCCGGGTCGGCACGCAGGTTCGGGGCAAGGAAGTACTGCCACTGGAAAGACTGGTGGATCTTGCCCAGCGAATGAGCATTCATATCGGCATCATAACTGTTCCCGCATCCGCAGCACAGAAAGTCGCTGATCTCATGGTTGAAGGCGGTATTAAGGCCATTTGGAACTTCGCCCCTGTCCATCTCCGTCTGCGTGAAGACATCATTGTGCAGAACGAAGATCTCTACAACTCCCTGGCATCCTTGTCCCACAAGCTCGCCAAGGTTTTGAACGCACCACCCCCGACAGGAGAAGTCACAAATGGAACTGACTCAGCAAGCACCGCCATCAACGGCGCAAAAATTTCAGAGGCTGTGCGGAATACTTGACCAGTACCATCGGCACCCGGCACGGCTGGTCCCGATATTACAGGCAGTACAAGAGGAATACCGCTACCTTCCCGAAGAAGTTCTGACCTACGTTGCCACCGCTTTGGGCGTTCCCCCGGCACGGGTTTTTGGGGTCGCCACCTTCTACGCGCACTTCGCGCTGGAACCAAAAGGTAAATACGTCATCCGGCTGTGCGACGGCACCGCGTGCCACGTCAAGAGCTCCATCCCCATTTTAGAGGCCTTGCGCAAGCGGCTGGATGTGGACGAGAAGCGCAAGACCACTCCTGACATGATGTTTACCGTGGAAACCGTTGCCTGCCTGGGCGCGTGCGGCTTGGCGCCGGTCATGGTGATCAACGACGAAGTGCATGGACAGATGGACCCCGAAAAGGCGGTCGCTGTCGTGGAGGAAACGCTCCAGAAAGAGAAGGTCCAATGAGCACGGGTGAAGCGGTAAACAAGGTATCTTCCGAACTACCCGTCGCGTCGCCCCGCCGCGTGATCGTCTGCGCGGGAACCGGGTGTATGGCCAACGGGTCCCTGAAGGTTTTTCAAGCGATCAAGCAGGAGATGGCCGCCGCAGGCTTGAACGTTGTCCTGGAATTCCGGCCGGAAGGCAATGGCGACGGCATCCGCGTTTCGGAAAGCGGCTGCCAGGGATTCTGTCAGATGGGCCCCCTCGTCACCGTGCTTCCCGAAGGTATCTTGTATAACAAGGTGAAACCGGGCGACGCGAAGGAGATTGTCGAGACGACGCTGGTGAATCACCAACCCGTCGCCCGCCTCCTTTATCTCGACCCGCAAACACGGAAGCACTGCACCGGACCGAACGACATCCCCTTCTACCAGCGGCAGACACGCTTTGTCCTGAAGGAATGCGGACTCATTGATCCCGAAGACATTACGGAATACATGGCCGGTGGTGGTTACGACTCCGCCCGCAAGGCTTATCTGGAAATGGAACCGCAGGCGATCTGCGATTTGATTCTCAAGTCCGGTCTGCGAGGCCGCGGTGGTGGCGGGTTCCCCACGGGCCGCAAGTGGGAAGCAGCCCGCGTGCAAAATTCCGCCAAGAAATATGTCATCTGCAACGGCGACGAAGGCGATCCCGGAGCTTTCATGGACCGCAGCGTTATGGAAGGCAATCCCCACAGCGTGCTCGAAGGCTTGATGATTGCCGCGCGGGCCATTGGCGCCGACGAAGGCTACATCTACGTCCGCGCGGAATACCCGCTGGCGGTGCGCCGTATGCGCAAGGCGGTGAAAGACGCGGTGAAGGCCGGCATCCTGGGCGACAACGTTTTGGGAAGCGGCCGCAAGGTGTGGATTGATGTGATGGAGGGCGCGGGAGCGTTTGTGTGCGGAGAGGAAACCGCGATGATCGCTTCCATTGAGGGTCGGCGTGGAATGCCTGCTCCCAAGCCTCCCTTCCCCGCCCAAAGCGGCCTGTGGCGCAAGCCAACCATCATTAATAATGTTGAAACCCTGGCGCAAGTGGGACGCATTCTGCGTGACGGACCGGAAACGTACCGCGCCCTCGGCACGGAGAAATCTCCCGGCACCAAGACGTTTGCCCTCACCGGCCACGTGGCCAACACCGGTTTGATTGAAGTCCCCTTTGGTACCACCCTGCGCGAAGTTGTGTTGAACATTGGCGGGGGCGTCACCAACGACAAAGGCAAGATTGATAAGAACGGCTTCAAAGCCGTCCAGATCGGCGGCCCCTCCGGTGGCTGCCTGGTGAAAGAACACCTCGACCTTCCTCTCGATTTCGACTCGCTCCGTAGCGTCGGGGCCATGGTGGGTTCGGGCGGCCTGGTGGCCATGAACCAGCGCACTTGTATGGTCAGTATCGCGCGCTTCTTCATGGAATTCACCCAGCGCGAGTCGTGCGGCAAGTGCGTCCTTTGCCGCGAGGGCACCAAACAACTACTCGCCCTGCTCGATGACGTCATTGAAGGCCGCGCCGACGGCAACACTCTGAAGTTGCTGGAAACGCTCGGCCACGCCGTCCAGAAGGGTTCGCTTTGCGGACTGGGCAAGACCGCGCCGAATCCCGTGCTTTCCACCCTGCGTTATTTCCGCGATGAGTATGAAGACCACGTCTTTGGGAAGCGCTGCCGCACCGGCGGGTGCAAGGCGCTGTTGCGGCCGGAGATCAATCCGCTGAAGTGCAAGGGCTGCGGATTGTGCGTCGCCGCCTGCGCGGTGGGCGCCATCACCGGCGAGAAAAAGAAGCCACATCACATTAACCCTGAACTCTGCATCAAGTGCGGGGCCTGCGCGAAGGCCTGCAATCTCAGCGCCGTGGAGGGGATATAGCATGACCAAGGTA
>JARLGN010000057.1 GCA_031292775.1 Acidobacteriota bacterium
AATTGCCCGTCGGAATGTTGTGCCTCTGCAGGAACTGCTTGGCGAACCCCTTGCTCGACTCCAGCATCGCCGCCGCCCGCGTCGGCCCAAACACGCGGAAACCGCTCTCCTGCAACGAGTCCACAATGCCCAGCGAAAGCTGCAACTCCTGCCCCACAATGGTCAATCCGGGCTGCTCGTCCTCCACCAGCCGCACCATCGCGGTAAGGTCCTTCAGGTCAACCGGAACGCACCGCGCCCCCTGCGCAATGCCCCCGTTGCCAGGCGCGCAAACAACCTCAGTAACCCGCTCACTTTTCTTAACCGCCCA
Organism: Acidobacteriota bacterium; assembly: GCA_031292775.1. GTDB lineage: Bacteria > Acidobacteriota > Terriglobia > UBA7540 > UBA7540 > Bog-366. Next base: position 311 of record JARLGN010000057.1, read on the forward strand.
GGCCAGCGCATGTTCGCGGCCCCGCGAACCAAGAATCAAGACTTTCATCGCAGCACACCTTCCCCACGCATCTTCCCAACGCCCAAACGTTATGGTCTGCAATGCGGGTGGTGGAAGTCAAACGGGAGGGCGCGAAAGGGGTAATCGACGTATAATCCTGCCATGCTGAAGCGTCTGTATATCGATAACTTCCGGTGCTTTGTAAACTTCGAATACAAGCCGGAGCGGAAGCAACTACTGCTGGGCGCCAACGGCAGCGGCAAGTCGTCGCTGGTAGAGGCGGTCCGCCTGTTGAAGGAGTTCATCAAGGGGCGAGACATACCTTTTAGTCAGTCGTCCAGAACACGCTGGCAGGACCGTCCATTGCAGGTCTTCGAGATTGAAGCCCTGATTGACGGGAAACTTTTCGTGTATAGAGCTGAAATCCGGTACTCATCAAAATCGAGTGTTCCATTGGTCGGATTGGAAAAGCTGACAGTTGAAGGCATTCCCTCTTTCGAACTGGTCGATGGAGAGATGCGCTCCAGTTTTGAAGGAAAGGAGCTATCCTCCTTTTTGCGCGGTGAAGCAACAGAATCGTCTCTGCAACTTGCATCCTATGGCAATCCACTGGTGTACCAGTTTGTGAAGTGGATGGATACCGTGCATTGCTTCAAGATTGATGCTTACGAAACCAAGATGGAGGAAACGGCAGACGCAGCTTGCATCTATCCCGATTACGAGATGGAATACATGGCGTCGTGGTATCGGCGTCTGATTGAAGCTGACCCAGACGGAAATGACGCTTACCGGGCTTCCATGAGGGAGGTGCTCGCGGGCTTTTTGAATCTTAGATTTTCTTTAGAGGATGACGGAGTTAAGAAGCTTCGCGCAGATTTCACTTCGCCTACGCAAGGCAAGCTTACTTTCTCACTCCACGAACTCTCCGATGGCCAACGCTACTTGGTTGCCATCTACATGATCCTTCATTTTCTGATAGCCAAAGGCCACACGGTTTTTCTGGACGAGCCGGACAACTGCGTCTCCCTGCGCGAGATTCAGCCTTGGCTGTTAGCTGCCGAGGCTGCAGTCGAGGACAGCAAAGGCCAATTGATCCTGATCTCGCACCATCCCGAGATTTTGAATTATTGGGCGCGAGAATACGGATTGCTGTTTTCCCGAGAGGAAAATGGTCATGTGCGGACCAAAGCCTATCGGGAAGTTGCAGACACCGGCCTGGACCCCGCTGAGACCATTGCACGCGGGTGGGAGGCATGAGTAAGCCAACCGCGGTGATCGTGCTTTGCGAAGACAATCGGACATTCTCATTTGCTCGTTCCTACTTGAAAAAATGTGGAGTCAGTCACGGCATTCGCCCAGTGATCTCGCCACGTGGAAGAGGGTGCGGGTTTGATTATGTTATTAAAAACTTCGCCGTCCAAGTGAATGCGTACAAGCTTGCCAGCGCAAGGCTCCATGCCTGGCTGGTTGCCATTGTCGATGCGGATACCGGCACAGTTGCGCAGCGTATCGGGCAAATGAACGCGGAACTGACAAACGCGCAAGAGCCGCGCGTAAAAGCGATACGGATCGAAGACGAGCGGATCGCGCGCCTGATTCCTCGACGAAATATTGAAACGTGGATTCTGGCGTTGAATTCCAAGGCCGTCAGCGAAAATGCCGATTACAAGGACTCAATTAACAGCAGCGAAGGGTGGTCCGCGCTTATCCCGCCTGCCTCGGAGACTTTCTACACATGGACAAGGGCGAACGCCGAATTGCCCGAAGGCCTCATTGCGTCGCTGCGCCACGGAGCGGATGAGATGCGCCGCGTCTTCCAGTTGGCCCGGTAACTAACCCATGGTAGAAACCCGCATCAAGCCGTATTACCAGCAGGTAGCCGAGCTAGCCCGCCGCGCCGAGCAGACGCGCCGCTACCGCCGCAACCAGGTGTTTGGCTTGCTGATGGTGGCTGCGGCGATCGTCGTCTGGACGCTCTTCCACACCAACCCCAAATGGATCTTTCCACCCGGCTGGTGGCGTCCATGAGTCCTGCGCACACAGGCGCCTTGAAGGGTACGGGCTTCAGCCCGTACATCAATTCCGCGGAACAACCCCGGGCTTTAGCCCCTGAGGGAAATCCCACCACCCACGACCCCTTAGCCCTTCTCCTCCTCGGCCCCACCGGCAGCGGCAAAACCGCCCTCTCCCTAGCCCTCGGCGAGCGCTTCGCCGGCGAAATCGTCAGTTGCGATTCGGTGGCCGTCTATCGTGGCATGGATCTCGGCACGGCCAAGCCCACCCCGGAAGAGCGCGCCCGCCTGCCGCATCACCTCATCGACGTCGCCAACCCTGACCAGCCCTTCACCGCCGGCGAATACAGCCGCCAGTCCCGTGCCGCCCTCTCCGCCATCGCCGCCCGCTCCCGTCTCCCCATCGTCACCGGCGGAACCGGCCTCTATCTCCGCGCCCTCACCGAAGGCCTCTTCGACGGCCCCGCCCGCCAGGACGATCTCCGCGCCCGCCTCGCTCAATCCCAATCGAAGCACGGCCCAGGCTGGCTCCACCGCCTCCTCGTCAGACTTGACCCCGCCTCCGCCGCCCGCATCCACGCCAACGACGCCGCCAAGCTGATCCGCGCCATCGAAGTCTGCCTCGCCGCCCGCAAGCCGCTGTCGGAAGTCATGGCCCG
>JARLGN010000452.1 GCA_031292775.1 Acidobacteriota bacterium
CGGCGAAAATTGCGAAGGAAACTCCTGCCCAGAAGATGGGGCGTTTGAGTAATGGCAAGTGGCCTTCACTGGGGATGTCGGTGCAGCCGTAAACAAGGCCCGTCAATTCTTCCACGGGTTGCGGGGGCGTGCAAAGACTCACCACCACGGTAACGATCACCGCGATGATTCCTGACCACAGCAGCCGGTACATACTCTCCGCCAGGGTCTTGGCATGAACCGAGAGGGCAATCCATGCGAGCTTGGAGGGATCAAGCTTTACCAGCAGCCACATTCCCAGCGAGGAGAGGGTCCCCGTGAGCAGGCCCCAAAATCCCCCCGCGGGCGTGGCGCGTTTCCACATCATGCCGATAAAGACGGCCGCGAAAAGAGGCGTCATAAAAAAGCTGAAGACAGCCTGTGCGTAATCCATGATGCTGGCGAAGTGCATCACCAGATACGCCGTTCCTATGCTGATGACCACTCCCAGGATCGTGCACCAGCGGCCCATCGAAACGTAGTGGGCGTCGGTCGCGGTCTTGCGAAGGAACGGCCGGTAGAAATCGTACGTCCACACCGTTGCAAAGGCGCTCACGTTGCCCGCCATGCCCGACATGAAACCGGCGATAAGGGCTGTGATGCCGAGCCCCAGCAAGCCCGGCCCGCAATAGCGTGCCAGCATCAGGGGCAGCACTTCGTTATAACTGTGCTGGCCGGGACCGACGGCGCTTTCCGGAACCAGTTTGACGGGCAACAGGCCAAGCGCCAGCAGTCCGGGCAGGATCACGATCAGCGGCACAGCCATTTTGAAGAATGAACCAATGATCGGCGCAAGCTTCGCGGACCGGAGGTCCTTGGCGGCAATGGCCCTTTGAACCACCAGGAAATCGGTGGTCCAGTAGCCCAGCGATCCCATCAGTAATCCAAAAACGATGCCGGTCCAGTGCACCCCCATAGGGTTATTGGCAAAGTGAGCCGTGGGCCGCCATAGATGCGTGTAGTCGCCTGGCGGGAAATTGGCATGAATGCGCGCCACCAGGGCAGACCATCCCCCAGCTTCCACCATGCCGAGAATCGGAATCAAAAGCGCGCCCAGCCAGATCAGGAAGAACTGCAAAACCTCATTGAAGATCGCGGAGACCAATCCGCCCAGGGCCACATAGACGCCAACGGTCAGCGAAGAAACCCAGATGCTCAGGTGAATGTCCCAACCCAGCATGACCTTCATCACCACGGCCATCGCATACATGTTGATGCCGGACATCAGGATGGTCAGGCAGATGAATGACAGCGCACCGACCAGCCGGGTGGGTTCGCCATACCGCAATTGCAGGTATCCCGGCACGGAATGCGTTTTGCAAATGTAGTAGAAGGGCATCATGACGACGCCCAGAAAGAGCATGGCGGGAATCGCCCCCCACCAATAATAATGGGCGGCCAGAATTCCATACTGGTAGGTGGCCGCCGCCCACCCCATCAGCTCTAATGCACCCAGATTGGCGCAAATAAAGCTCAAACCGGCCACCCAGGCGGTAATGTCGCGCCCCGCCATGAAGAACTCTTCGCCGGTTTTGGTGTAGCGCTTCAGGTAGAAGCCGATGGCCAGGACCACGGCGAAGTAGACCGCGATGATGACAAAGTCCACCGCGTGCATGGTGAGCAGGGCTTGGGTGTTGGGCACGCCGGCAAAGAGCAAGGCGAGGGGAATGCATTGGGTCATGCAGGCAATCCTCAGGACTTCTTCGGCATGTAGGCGTAAACATAGAAGCCGCCGATCACGGTAAGAAGAGCTCCCCACCATACGGCGGGATGGGTTTTTGCCAGCACGGTTGGCGGCGGACTGGAGAATTCATAGATGCCCGTAGCCAAAATGATGACCCCGTAAATCAGCAGAATGACCCCGACGAAAAACCAGACGGGAATCATGTGGTGGTCGTGGGGCTTTACATCCTTTTGATCGACGGCGATGCGATGCGCTCCACCGTCACCCCCCGAATGCAAGCCTTGCGGTTTCTCTTCCATAAGTCGTTACTCCTGTAATCGCGCTCATGCGTCGAACCTGTAAGGCCGAACAGCGTTAGGACCGGGACGAGCGTCGCTCGCCCCCACATTATCCCCTACCAGAAGATCCACTGGAGGATCAGAAACAAGATCGCCGAGATCACGGCCCAGAAAATCGGCCGTTTCCATATTGGCAAATGCCCTTCGTCGGGCAGTTCGGTGCACCCGTAGACCAGGCCGGTCAACTCTTCCACCGGCTTGGGCTTCGTGAAATAGCTGACCGCCACGGTGACGATGACGCAAATCAGCCACGACCAGAGGGCACGGTACATGTTCTCCGCCATATCCTTGGCATCGCTTGAAAGCGCAATGTAGGCAAGCATGCTGTGATTGAATTTCACCAGCAGGAACATGGCGACGGAAGAGACGCTACCGGCGAGCAGTCCCCAGAATCCCCCGGCGGGCGTCACGCGCTTCCACATCATACCGAGCAATACGGTGCCGAAAAGCGGCGCGATGAAAAAGCTGAAGAGCGCCTGGACGTAATCCATGATGCTGCCGAAATGCATGACTAGGTAAGCCGTGCCGATGGAGACGATGACGCCGAGAATGGTGCACCAGCGTCCCATGCTGAGGTAGTGATTGTCCGAAGCATTCTTGCGTATGAACGGGCGATACAGGTCGTAAGTCCACACCGTGGCGAAAGCACTGACGTTCCCCGCCATTCCGGACATGAACCCGGCGATCAGAGCGGTGATCCCAAGCCCCAGCAGGCCGGGACCGCAATAGCGTGCCAGCATCAGCGGCAGCACTTCGTTGTAACTGTGCTGGCCGATGCCCACGGCGCTTTCCGGCACCAACTTGAAAGGCAACAGCGCGAGGCCGAGCAATCCCGGCAGGATTACGATGAAGGGAACAGCCATCTTGAAATAGGACCCGATGATGGGCGCCATCTTGGCGGCACGAATATCCTTGGCGGCAAAGATGCGCTGCACCACCAGGAAATCCGTATTCCAGTAGCCGAAGGAAATCACCCATCCCAGGCCGAGGACAATGCCGGTCCAGTGGATCCCCATGGGGTTGCCGGCAAAGTGCGCCATGGGCTGCCACAGGTGCGTGTAATCCCCTTGCGGAAAATTTTGGTGGATCCGCGCGATCAGCCCCTTCCAGCCTCCTGTTTCCACCAGGCCCAGAATGGGAATCAACAACGCGCCAAACCAGATTAGGAAGAATTGCAGAACCTCATTGAAGATCGCGGAGAAGAGCCCACCCAGGGCGACGTAAACCCCCACCGTGATCGAAGACACCCAAATGCTGAAATGAATGTTCCAGCCCAGAACCACCTTCATTACCAGCGCCATGGCGTACATATTGATGCCTGACATCAAAACGGTCATGAAGGCAAAGGAAATGGCGCTGAGGGCGCGCGTCGGTTCGCCGAAACGAAGCTGTAGATAGCCGGGAACGGAATGGGTTTTGGAAATGTAATAGAACGGCATCAGCACGAGGCCCAGAAACAGAATGGCTGGGATGGCGCCAACCCAGTACCAGTGCGTTGCCAGGATGCCGTACTGGTAGCTGGCCGCCGCCCAGCCCATCAGTTCCAGCGCGCCGAGGTTGGCGGAGACAAAGCTTAGCCCCGCAACCCATGCCGTCATCTCCCGGCCCGCCAGGAAGAAATCGTCGCCACTCTTGGTATAACGCTTCAGGTAGAAGCCAATCCCCAATACCATCGCGAAATAGATGGCGATGATGGCCATGTCCACAGGATGCAGCAGGATGAGACGCTTGCCGGCTTGAGCGAGATCCGGAGTATCGAACCAGAGCATGGCTGGTGCAAGCGAGAGGGAAAAGCTCATAACATGTCCTCACGAGATTCTGGGAGCTGAAAATCAGGAGCCATAATAATGAAGAAACAGAATTTCACACAGAGAGCACGGGGAAAAACGCACAGAGGTCACAGAGCAAGCTTTCGCGATTCTCGCCGCAACTCTTTGTGTCCTCTGTGCTGCAGGGGCTAAATGGCTTCACTCGCTACTCGCTCCGTGAACTCTGTGTTGATTGTCTTTAGCTCGCTCGCCACTTATCACTCGTCACTTGTCACTGCCCTTCTGCCCATACCACGTGTGGTACCGGTCCCACCACTTCTTTACTTCTTCCGGAGGCAGTGGGGTGGGTTTGCCGAGCAGCAAAGCCAGGTGAACGGTCTTGGCGACGTCTTCCAGCATCACTGCGGCTTTCAGCGCGGCGCGCGGCGTGGGTCCCCAGGCAAACGTTCCATGATGCCCCATGATGATTGCCGGGGCTTTCTTCTTATATTTCAGGATCGTCTGGCCGATGTGGTCAGCCTGATTGTCCACATATGGCGCGCACGGAATCTCGTCACCAAACTCGTCGGCTATGGCCGTAAGGTACGCGGGAATGGACTTGCCCAGCAACCCCATGCTGGTGGCGTAATTGGAATGGGTGTGGATAACTCCGCCGATTTCCGGGCAGTGGTTGTAAAGGTAAAGGTGCTCCGGCAAGTCGACGGAGGGGTTCCACTTGCCTTTCAGCTTGCGTCCCTCCAGGTCGGTCATCACCATGTCGGCAGGCCGCATGCGGTCATAATCCATGCCGCTGGGTTTGATCAGCACGATGCCGCGTTTGCGGTCGATGCCGCTGGCATTGCCGCTATGCATGGTCACCAAGCCGCCGCGCCAGACGCCCATGTTGGCTTCGAAGACGTCACGCCGGAGTTGGGTAAGAGTCAGCAAGAGATATTATCCTCGGTCCGCAGAATTGGTGATTTGTGATTGCTCGGCGAGGCGATGTGATTGTCGACGAGAGCTGAAAGTCTTGCCAATCACCAATCGCAAATCACCAATCACCAGCTACTTCGAAATTTCCCTCCGCATAGTCTTGAGCCTCTTCATCACGTCGTTTCCGCCGCGGCCGAAGTATTCGTGTAGCGTATGATACTCAGCATAAAGCTGATCGTAAATCGCGTGGCATTTTTCGTGCGGCTTGAAGGTCATCTTCTGTACTCGCGCCATTTTTTGGGCGGCATCAACAATGGAATCATACCCGCCGGCGGCTGCGCCCGCCGCCACGGCTCCGTGCATCGCAGCCCCGAGAGCAGAGCAGGTTTGCAGCGGGTCGGCCAGTTTGATTTCGCGCCCGGTGACGTCGGCATAAATCTGCATCAGAAGATGATTCTTCTCCGGTAAGCCGCCGCACGCCACCAGTTCGTTCACGGCAATGCCCTTGGACTCGAATGCCTCAATGATGGTGCGAGTGCCGAATGCCGTGGCCTCAATCAGGGCACGATAGATTTCCTCCGCCCGCGTGGCCAGCGTCATGCCCACTAGCACGCCCGTCAAGTCTACATCAACCAGCACCGACCGATTGCCGTTCCACCAGTCCAATGCCACCATGCCTGACTGGCCCGGCTTCAGTGAGGCCGCGCGTTTTTCCAGCACTACCTGGAACGGCAATTTCGACTTGCGGGCTTCGTGATGGATGTAATCCGGCACTCCATGCTCAAAGAACCAGGCAAAAATATCACCGACGGCGGATTGGCCCGCCTCGTATCCCCACAGACCGGGGACGATGCCTCCATCTACGGTGCCGCACATGCCTTCAACCATCTGCTTCTCTTTGCCCATCAGCATGTGGCAGATGGACGTGCCCATGATCATGACCAGCGTACCCGGCTGCGTCACGGTGCAGGCCGGCACCGCCACGTGGGCGTCAACATTGCCGATGGCGACGGGGGTGCCTTCCTTGAGGCCCATTTTCTTGGCCCACTGGGCAGTAAGACCGCCGGCCTTGGCGCCCAGTGGAAAGTATTCTTCGCCCACCTTCTCCGCGATCACATTTTCCATGCGGGGATGAAGCGCGCGGAAGAAATCACTCGACGGGAATCCTTGGCCTTTCACCCACATTCCTTTGTATCCGGCCGTGCAGGTATTGCGCTTCTCTTCGCCGGTCAGTTGCCAAACGATCCAGTCCGCAGCCTCAATGAAACGGTCCATGGCGTCATAAACCGCCGGCGCTTCGTCAACCACCTGCAAGAGCTTGGAGAAGAACCATTCCGAAGAATACTTCCCACCGTAAATGCGAATGAATTCCTCATTACGTTCGCGGCCGATTTCATTAATGCGATTCGCTTCCGGTTGCGCGGCATGGTGCTTCCACAATTTGACGTAGGCGTGCGGCGTCTTGCGATATTTCGGCACCGCGGAGAGGGCCGTGCCGTCGGCTTTGGCAGGCATGGGGCTGGAGGCGGTGAAGTCCGTACCGATGCCGATCACGTCCGCGGCTTTCACCTTGGCTTCCTTCAGCGCTTTGGGAACGGCCTTCTCCAGGACGTGTAGGTAATCGAGAGGATTCTGCAGCGCCCAGTCGGGTTCAAGCTTGGGGCCGCCAGGCAGCCGTTCGTCAATGACGCCATCCGGGTAAGGCACCAGGCAGGACGCCAGAAGTTTGCCATCACGCACGCGCACCACGACGGCACGCCCTGATTCCGTTCCGTAATCAATTCCCAAAACAAACTTGTCTTTGGACATCGAGGCCCCCAGGTTTTGCCGCAGCCAAGCGGTAGGCAGTTAGCAGCTATTTCTCCACGGCCGAGTCTGCCTTGCCCTCCAAGCGGATTTACCCACCACCCCTGTTGACCGCCAGGAATCGCAAAAGCGGCGCGAGCCGCCGGTCGAACATCATCCCCGAGACTGTCGCCGGGCGCAAGAGGGAAAAGCAGCACGTGGGATTCGGGGTTAGAGATTCGGAATCGGAAATCCGCCTTCTACTTACTTAATGGCAGTTTGATCATGCACGCACAGCCTGATGTGGTAGAATCGCCAGTCAATTCCTTCCTAGTAATCAGGTAATCAGAGATGAGGTCAATTTCAGGATGAAGCTCGGCATCAGTTCATATACATACCCGTGGGCGATTGGTTTCTCCGGCGTCACACCCCGCCATCCCTTGGCCCCGCTGCAACTGCTGGAGAAAGCCGAGGAACTGGGCGTGGGCCTCGTGCAATTCGGGACAAATATGCCTCTGGACCGACTGCCTGAAAAAGAGTTGCATGAGCTGGTAAAGCATGCGAACTCATCGAGAATTGACCTCGAGATGGGTACCGTAGGAGTTGACCCGGGGCATCTGCGGAAGCAAATAAGACTGGCCAGGCGAATCGGTGCACTGCTTCTGAAAACGGCGCCCGAACACACCGATGGGCGTCTACCGATGGGGCCGGAAATTACGAATAGCCTGAGCGCTGTGGTGGGTGACCTGGCGGAGGCGGAATTGTGCCTGGCGATCGACAACAGCAGCATCCCGGCGCAGGAACTCAACGAGCTCCTCGACCCCATTCGCAGCCCCTGGTTGGGAGTGAGCCTCGACACAGCAACCCCCTTGGGGCTTCCCCAGGGATGGCGAATCTCCGTCCGTGTGTTAGGCCATCGCACCTTGAGCCTCCAAATCAAAGACTTTATCGTGGAGCCGGCAGCCCACGGAATGGGCTTTACGGTGAAAGGCTCTCCCGTGGGTAGAGGCCAACTCAACATTCCTTGGATTGTGGAGTCATTCGCCGCTCTTCGGATTGAACCCTCGGTCATAGTGGAATCCTGGACCCCGGAACAGCAGACCTTGGAGGAAACTATCAACCTTGAGCATGCTTGGGCAAAGCAGGGAGTGGATTACCTCCGGCGGTTCATACCCGATTAAGGATACGGTGCCTCTCCCCACGAAAGGTCGTGAGTCCGTGATGAGGTCCCAATCTGTCCCCATCACGAATCCGATTTGGCAAAAAGGGTGTTATAAATGCGGCTTGAAAATCTTGCGTCTAATCAAATTGCGATTGGGCTTTGGTCATAAGTCAAATTGGGGCACCCTCACGCTCAATCGATCCCTCTTATGCCGATTAGAGACTTCTAACTACAACAAGTTAATGGGTTTATAATTTCGATCCTTCTGAAACCCCTCCCGTGTCATTGACAACTTATGGTGCGTGTGCTAACTACAATTAAGGAAGGATCCGCAACAATACTATGGGCGCAGAAGAACTCCAGGCCGCGTGGGATCTGCTCAAGGAAGCGTATCAATACCAGATGGGCGGCGATTACGACATGGCAGTGGAGCTCTACAAGCGCTCTCTTGACCTTCATCCCACGGCGGAGGCCTTTACGTTTTTGGGATGGACCTACCGCTTTCAGGGGAAGATTGACGACGCCATCTCGGAGTGCAAGAAGGCCATCCAAATCGATCCCGAGTTTGGCAACCCTTACAATGACATCGGCGCCTATCTGATCGAGAAGGGTGAATACGACGAGGCCATTCCGTGGCTTGAGCGTTCGCTGCAATCCCGGCGTTACGAGTCTTATCATTATCCTCATTACAATCTGGGGCGCGTCTATACGGCCAAAGAGTTATATGGCAAAGCGCGCTACCATTTTGAGCAGGCGCTGAAACTCTCCCCGGACTACGCCCTGGCCAAGGAAGGTCTGGCCAAAGTGCGGCACAAGCTCCAGTAGCAGCCTTGATTCTCCCCCTGGATCCTCCCTGTATTCATCTTTGCCCCCAAGGTGGTGTGCTATCATGACGCATTCATATCGCCTGGAATCCTCCTGTGGAGTCTAAAAATGCCCAAAGCAGAATTGCAATATCTTACCGACGAGCTGGATAAGCTGCGCGAACAGAAGCTCTACCAGAAGTTGCGCATACTGGAATCCGAGCAGCTTCCCGTTTCGCGGTTCGATGGCCATGAGGTCATCAATCTATCCTCCAACAACTATCTGGGTTTGACCACCCATCCCAAACTGCGGCAGCGCGCCTTGGAGGCCACGGAAAAGTGGGGAGTGGGCTCCGGCGCCGTGCGCACCATCGCCGGCACCATGCGCATCCACATGGAACTGGAGGAGAAGATTGCGCGCTTCAAGCACGTGGAAGCGTCGGTGGTTTTCCAATCGGGTTTTACCGCCAATGCCGGCACGGTTTCCGCCATCCTGGGCCGCGAGGACATCATCATTTCCGACTCGCTCAACCACGCTTCCATCATCGATGGCTGCCGCCTGTCGCGCGCGGAAATCAAGGTGTTCCCGCACAAAGACATGGAGGCTTGCGAGACGATCCTGAAGGAAATCGCCCCGCGCAAATGCCACAAGCTGCTGGTTACCGACGGCGTGTTTTCCATGGAGGGTGATATCGCTCCGCTGCCGCAACTGGTGGAATTGGCCGAGAAGTACGGGTGCATCATGATGATTGACGACGCGCACTCGTCCGGAGTGCTGGGCCGCAACGGCCGCGGCACCGTGGACCACTTCAACCTGCACGGCCGCGTGGATATTCAGGTTGGCACGCTTTCCAAAGCCATCGGCGCCTTGGGCGGATACGTTTGCGCCACGCGCGACACCATCGACTTCCTTTACCATCGGGCCCGCCCGTTCCTGTTCTCCACTTCGCACCCGCCGTCCGTGGTGGCAAGCTGCATCGCTGCCTTCGAAGTGCTGGAAGAGGAGCCGCAACTGATTGAACAGCTCTGGGCCAATACGAAGTTCCTGAAAGAAGGATTGAAGAAGCTGGGCTTCAATACCGGCATGAGCGAAACTCCCATCACCCCCGTTATTGTGGGTGACGCGGCCCTGGCCCATGAATTTTCCCGCCAGCTTTTTGCGGCCGGAGTGTTCGCGCAGGGCATCGGATTTCCCACCGTCCCGCAAGGCCAGGCGCGAATCCGCACCATCGTTACCGCCACGCATACGAAGGAAGAATTGACCCGGGCGCTCGCCATCATGGCAGAGGTGGGCAGGAAGCTGAAGATCATCGAGTAAAAGTGGGGATTAGAAGCGGAAAATGGGGCCTCCCGGATGGAGGCCCCGCTAGTATTGCCTGTCGGCGTTCCGCGCATCGTGGAGTGGGGGAAAGGAGCCCCTCAGCTTTTCTTTCACCCCGTCCACTGCTATGCCGGAAACTTGTCGAGGACGGTTACTATGGTGGGATCGACCGCTCCGTCTGGCCTACAATTCTTATGCACTGACCAGATTTCGCGTTCGCTGCTAGCACCCATCCTCTTAATAAACTCCGTCCCTTTCGGGACCGGCACCATTCAAGAAGCAACTTCGTTGGGGGTGTGAATCCGCACCCCCGTTGTTGTTGATGATGATAAAAGGGGGGTGGTAGCGGGTCAAGGGCGGAGCCTGGCGAAAATGAAGATTGTTCCGCCAACTATACAATATGTTGGGCTTATTTCAGAATGGCCACAATTCCTTGTATACGTTGAAGATATATACTGCAGGTAGGGGTTTGGGGGCCCTTACACATTCCATCTCAATGCTCACAAATCTGCGCGAAAACCTCGATTGATGCACTATATCGGCGCCCGGCGCCTGCCTCGATTCGCCGAGAAGCGCTGAGTCTTTTGTCGCCAAAACCGGCGGACAGGGACCGCTTGGGCTTCCACCAGCCTAATCAGCGTGGGGGGAGGGGGTCAAAACCCTAGCCCGTGCTTCTCACCAGCTTCAGCGGTTCTCTTCGGGTGCTGTTGCTTTCAAGCCCCAAAGGGGCGCTCTAGCAAAGCCCAGGCCTGCGGCCCATAAGCGCTAAGGTAATTCTTGAGCTCCCTGGGAGATAACACGCTAAAGGATTTCACCACAGAGGGCACAGAGGTCACAGAGAGAAGACGGAGATGGAAATGCCAGTCAACAAGACAAGGAGCCGTGATCCCTGCCCGCGCAGGCAGAAGCCCTTTTCTCTGTGGTCTCTGTGCGCTCTGTGGTGAATCTTATCTTCGCGGGTCATTTCGTATCTTAGCGCTTATGGGCCAACGGCCTGGGCTGAGTTAGGACTCCCTTGGGGTTCTCCCAGGATCAATGCAACGTCATGTTTGGGGCAGAGCTAAGCCTAAACCCGTCGTGAGAAATCCGCGCTAATTAGTGCGGAGGTCGATGGGAATCTACATCCCTCGCCTTTGGGGGAGAGGGACGTTGTTCCAAGCGTGCGCGCACGCGCGCCGCGATATTTCCAACCTTCTCCGAGGGGAGTCCGATGTCAGGACTCCGATGGGGTCCATCGGACGCCAGCAATCGGAGCCGGATGAGGGGTTACTTCCGCCGCCTCTACCACCGGTTGCCCGCCTCAGGCCTCACCAGTACAAAACATCTGGACGAGGATTTCATCCTATTTGGCGTTTTGGGCGCGCACGCTGTCCAGGGCGGAGGCGATTTGTCTGGACTGCTGTTTCATTGCCCCCTCCGAAGCCACCACGATGACCACCAGCGTGTTGGGCTGGTTGTCCCGATCGCCCACAATCACGCATTTGAACTGCACCGGTTTGCCGTGCAGCATGCCCGTGCCGGTCGCCTTGGAGCCCACCAACTCGTTTATGACAGCCTTCTCGTCGTCGAGGATTTTGGCATGATCAAGCGCGGGCGCGAAATTGGCGGCCACTTTCCCGGAGTTCATCACTTCGAACAGCCACTGCTTCTCGAAATAGAGCAGTACCAGTTTGGCAGCCCCGTTTTCCCAGACAGCAGTGGGGTTAACCCTGTTGGGGGCCACTTTCCAGCCATCCGGCACCTTTACGACGATCCCCATCTGCGGGGATCCAAGCTGCTTGGTCTGGCCCCACGCCATTGAACCAACGCCTCCGGCAGTTACGAGTCCTGCGATCAGGAGTAGAGCGAACGGCTTCAGGGAACGCATAAGATCCTCCAGTAAAAGGGAAATCAAAGCAGCCGGGTTGCATTTCATCAGAGGGAGTCGGCCGCCTCATTTTACGCACGACGCACATCCACCTTATTTCCACGCAACCAGTGCAAGGCAAAACGCTGGCGGATCGGCTGAGCCGCGATCCCCTATCGGTGGACGAATGATGCCTCAGTATTGGCATCTTAACCCAACACCGCAGTCCGGAAGAAGATTCTCGCCAAGGCTAGGGCGCACAACTCCGCCGCTCGGCCTGCCTCCCGCGATATTTCCAACCTTCTCCGAGGGGAGTCCGATGGAGTCCATCGGACTCCAGCGATCGGAGCCGGATGAGGGGTCACTTCCGCCGCTTTGACCACCGGTTGCCTGCCACGCACAACCGCGGTTTGGCCGTTTATCGGCAATTTGGATTTGTATCGCACTGAATTCTACAAATCTGCTGCTGACTGGGCATTTCGGTGCTAAAGTAGCGCGCAACGGTGCGAGTCCCAATCGCAGCGCGAGTCGGTTTTGCCCTGATCCTGATCGGTACCATTTTGTATGGGGGCTGGGCCCTGTGGCGGACCACCCGCACTTGGGTCCCACTAGATATTCCCATTTCTTTGTCACGCGGACGGACCAGAACCAACGAGTTCAAGATCAATGTTGAAAGTGCCTATTGGGTAGAGATCCTGATCAACCAGCAATTCGACTTCAAGGGTGTGCCCTGCGTCGCGGGGTACAAGTTCGAGGGATGCAAAGGTACGCCTTCTGCCCTGAAAGCCGTTTGGTCTTTATCGGACCACGGGAAAGTTGTAGCCGGAGGTACCACCGATTTCCAAGACAACTTCGGACCGCCCGGAGTCATACGCTGGACCCTGAGCATCATCGGCGCTGAAGAGGGCGACCATTACGTTCTCGAAGTTCATACTTTGGGGGACGGCAGTTGGCTTGATGCAGGCAAACCTCGCCTGAGGATGGAAGGGGCGGAGTGGGAGCATAAGGAGTACGACTCCCGCGGAGTACCATTTTTTCTGGCGGCGGTATTCATCGTTGCTTTAGGCACGACGTTTCTGGCCCGCTCGTTGGCTGCGGATAAGCTTTACGGCAAGAAGCAATCGGCCCTGTTTGGTGGGATGGCGCTGCAACCCGCCGGCGCGCATCACGACCCAGGGCTTGGCTCGCCGACCCCGGGCAAGGTGTCCGTGACCGCCAAGATTAGGTACCTTCCCCCGGCGGCTTGGCTGGGTATTATTCTTGTCGTCCTCGGAGTGGCTGCATACGCAAGCATTCAACACTGGATGGTCACACGAATCTTCGTTCCTGTGAACATTCCGGTTTCTCTCTCGCCTGGTCACATCAAAACTGGACCGTTCCATGTAAACCTTCGGAATACGTATTCACCTTGGATCCACGTGGATGGAGGACTCTGTGGCTATCCCCCCCCGAATTGCAATTTTTACACTGGTCCCTATACTCAATGGGTCCTACGTCGGAACGGAAGGGTGGTCAAAGAGTGGCAAGAACGAAGTCTCTTTGACGCGATGTTTAGAGGAATTGATATTGAAAAGGGAACCTATGACCTGAGCGTGAATGTCCTTGCCGATGCGAGTTGCCTTAACGGCCTTCACCCAACATTACGGCTAGAAGCAGATGAGAGCCCCTATACATATTACGTCTCGATTCTATTGTGGGCATCGGCGCTATTCACCGCGGTCGGAATATGCTTGCTGATTCTGTTCGGCTACGCCCAGTTCCGTGAGCGGAACGCGCGGGCCGTGAGCTTTGGGATTTTCGACAGTGTCGGATACCACTTTAATTGGGCAAACAAGTTCCGCGTCAGGCAGGTATTCACCGGCTTACCTCCATTCATATTGCTTTCAGGCAGCATTGGTCTTATTTTGGCGTTCATCTATTTTCTATTCCTGCTCCCCCCAACGCCACGCGGATTGAAGGTACATCTTGTGGCGCCCAAGCGGTCGGCTCCGAATGTTGAACCAGCGCTACCCCCCGTGGTTATTCAAATTGAGGGCAACGGTGACAGTGCAAAGTCCATTTTGTATTTGAACGGAAGACCGGTTTCGTTGGGTGCCTTGGACGTTGAGTTAATGAAGGACCTCAAGCTTCGCCCTGATTGGATTGTCTATCTCCGTGCGGACCCGAACGTCGCTTATGGAGACGTCGTAGCGGTCATTGACGTCGTTCGGGGAATGGAGTTGGAGGTTGTCCTGCTCTCACGAGGAACAGACGAACGCCATGCTAAAATGGGCACACCTCGATTCCCTGATACTCCTCAGAATCGATCGGAAGCTCCTCGGTAAGCGCGAGCGAGACAGATTGACCCGTATGGTCAACATTCGATGTGCGGCCGGAGAGTGTCGCGACGCTGACTCTCAATCTCGCGGGTGGCGGATACATCGCGGGGGGGTACCGACACCGTTTGCTTAGAACTGCACTACAAATTCACGGGTGGCGCATACATTGTCGTGTATGTATGCGACAAGAGACGTCGCCTTGCGACCGCAGCGGCAGGCGTTCAGCGCATGCGATCCATCGCCAATAGCAAACCATCCTCGCGGCAGTAAAGCCTCCAGCTTGACCACGGCCAGTCGCCGGGGTGGGCCACCAAGCCGCGCGCCACGGGATTATTGTGGATATAGTCGATCTTTTCATTCTGCTTCTTGTGACTCCAGATATTCATGTCGTATCCGCGCCGGTTCCAAACCCGGTAGTGCGCGTGATAATACACGGTGGCGGGCAGTTCAAATCGCTTCAGCATCTTCTGGCACCAAGGGTACGCCAGGTTTTCGCGCAGGTTACGAAGTATGAAGTTCGCCGTGCGCTCGGAAAGCTTCTGCATGATTTGCGAGGGGTCGGCCTCCGGGCTCGGCCAGATGAGCAGGTGACAGTGCTCGGGCATCAGCACATAGGCAAAGATTTTGAACCCCAGTTCCCTCCGGAGTTCGTCCAGGGTTTGGACGAACTTGCGCTTGAACCGGTCGGAGTCAAAAATGCGAGCCCGCCGATAAATGTTCTCGGTAAGGTAATGGTAGTGATTCTGTCCGTAGAAATGCCTCAGGCGTGGCATCGGCGCAGTTTATAGCAAGGGGCAAGTGACGCATACATAAAAATCAATGTATGCGCCACCCGATCATTGTTGGAATTCCCCGCAACTCGCGATCGCCTTGACGGTTTTCGCCTTGTCGGAAACTGGCCGCTGCGGTATATACGTAACTCCTCAAGAAGAAATTGGACTTGCCTGGTCTCCTTGAGTTTACGAACGCCGCGTTGCCATTCAATTCACACTGACACACTACCGAGAGATCTGTGTGTCCGGAAGGCGGGCAAGCGTGTTTCGGGACACGGGAGCCCTTGCCCCGGCGTCGATTCCGACCTACAATAGGTGTATAAGTGTTTATCTGCCTGAGTGTATAGGTGCTGAAATGGAAGAAAAAGCTGTCCGCTGGAACCTCAAGGTCTCTAAGGAAACCGACCTCACCCTGCGCACGTTTCTGGGCGCTCGGGGCATGAAAAAGGGCGACCTCTCCAAATTCATCGAAGAGGCCGTCCGCTGGCGCGTGTTTCAGCGCACCGTTGAGGACATCAAGGCGCGCAACGCCGATGCCGACCCGGACGAGATTCAGCGCATCGTCGACGAGGCCGTCGGTGCGGTGCGCGCCGAACGTCGCGCCCAACCGAAGGTAAAGCCTGATGCGCGTGGTGCTCGATACCAACATCCTCGTCTCCGCCCTGATCGCTCCGGCCGGCAAGCCCGCCGCGATCTATAGTGCCTGGGTGGAGGGAAAATTTACGCTCCTGACCTGCGCGAGGCATCTCGCCGAGGTACTCGCCACGCTGCAAAAGCCGCGCGTCGCTGAACTCGTCAAACCCTACAAGGCCGGCCGCCTGGTCAACCAAATCAAAAAGCTTGCCGAGGACGCCGGCCCGCTCCCGCCCGTGAACCGCTCTCCCGATCCCAATGACGATTTTTTGCTGGCTCTGTGCGAAGCGGGCAACGCCGACTATCTGGTGACGGGCGACAAGAGGGGGCTGCTTGCCCTCGACCGCCACAAAGCCACCCGGATCGTTTCTGCGAGTGATTTTGCTGTATTTGTCGCATAAATTCTCCCTGCCAGGCACAACTTGTAACCACCCGGGCGCTTGCGCGCCACCCCTTGCAATCATTGGCTCACGCCGCGTTTGCCCGCCACCCATTCGGACCATTGGCCGGAGCCCTTCATCTGCTCATCCAGTTTCGTATCGTGCAAAAGCTTTTCCACTTCCCCGCGCGTTTGGCGCGGGGCGGGGCGACGCGAGCTTTCGGCCAGTCCCCACAGCAGGGCGGCGGCGATGGCGGCGTTGTTTTTGGCTTCTTCCGGATTTACGGCGTCGTACACATCGGACTCAGCATGATAATTCGGCAGGTAGGGAGCCCATTCCTGCTTGGCGAGCAGACTGGGCACGCCGGAGAGAAGGAAATCAAAGTTGTCGGTGCCGTCGATGGACTCCAGGGGATTATCCGTTAGTCCCAGCCCCGAGAGGGCCTGTCCGACGGGCTGGCGAAGGTCTTCGCGGCCGTTCAGATAGAAACCGGTGGTGCGTCCCGAGCCGGTGTCAAACGTGATCATGGCCACGTGGCGGCCCATTTCCGCGGCGTGTTGCAAGACGTACGCCTCCGAACCCAGCATGCCCTGTTCCTCGCCGGTGAAGAGCACAAAACGCACGGTGCGTCGCGGCGCCACGCCCAGCGCCTTAAAACTTCGCGCGATGTCGATCAACATGGCGGCGTTCACGCCATTGTCCTCGGCGCCCGTGCCCAGGTCCCACGAGTCCAAATGCGCGCCAATCAACACGATTTCATCGCGCCGCTCGCGGCCCCGGATTTCCGCCACCACATTGCGTGCTTGATAGGGACCACCAAGTTTGCTGGGAAGATCCAGGCGTACGCGCACTTCGCCCTGTTCGGCAAGCCGCGCCAAACGTGCCGCATGCACGCGCGCCACGATGGCAGCAGGAAAGAGTTGATTGCCGCCAGCAAATCCCAGGGGGTGGCGATAGAGAAGCACGCCGGGGTGGGTGGATTGTACCAGCAGCGCGGCCACATGGGCCTGTACGGCGGCTCTGAGCATGGGCCCGTCGCGGCCATATTCGGCAAACAGGTCGGCCTCGGTCTTCATTTCCGGCGAGAGCACCAGGGCAATAGCGCCGCGTGCTTTGTCACCGAGGCGGGCAAATGATTCCGCGCTCCCGTCGCCTGCATTCACCAGCGGCGCTTCGAGCGCATTGCCCCCCGGCGTGGGAGCGGAAAAAGGACCGGCAGCAACGCGAATGGGAAACTGAACGGGGGCCACGCATTCGGCGTGGTCAGCGCCTCCCACCCAGGAGCCGGGAATTGTGTAGGTTTCCGTCCAGGTGGAATCCACTCCCGCGGCACGGAAGCGGGCAACGGCCCAATCCACCGCGCGATCGCAAGCCTTTGAGCCTGTCGGCCGGCCGCCGATGCCGTCGCAGAGTTCACGCAAATCGTCGAGCATCGGCGTTGGGCCCCGTTCGCGAGCCGCGAGGAGTTCGGCAGTGTTGGTCGGCGCGCCCGCCTTTGCCGCAACGGACTGGGGAGGCGTTGCTTCCGTCCACGCCAAAAGGATTGCCAAACAACCAGCCGCGACAAGGCAAGCAGAGGATTTCCGGAGGGCGCCCTTTTGCATCATTCTTCTTTCAGTTTGCCGCGAACGCCGCTCCGAACAGATTTCTTGGGACCACGCATTTTGGCGGTGGCGCGCGGCCGCGGCTGGCACTGGGCGCAGAAGTGGCTGCTGCGGCCCCCAATCACCATGCGTCGGATGGCGTGGCCGCACCGTCGACACGGTTCTCCCGTATGTTGGTACACGCGCAACTTACTGAGGAATGCACCGGGGCGGCCTTCGATGTCCATGTAATCGCTGAAGGTTGTTCCTCCCAGCCGCACGGCGCGGTCAAGCACCTTGCGCACCGCCTTGTAAAGCTGGTGAGCCTTATCGGCGGAAACGCGGCCGGGTTGTGACAAGGGATGGATGCGAGCCTCGAACAGGGCCTCATCGGCGTAAATGTTTCCCAGCCCTGCCACCAGATTCTGATTCATCAGCCAGCTCTTGATGGCGCCTTTGCGGTTGCGCATGGACGCCATGAATTGCGCCTCACTGACGCGTTGCGCATCCGGACCGAGCGCCCCCAATACCTTTTCCAACTCTGCTGATGTCAAGGAGCGCAACCTGCCGAAGCGCCGCGCATCGCGGAAGCGCAGTTCTTCGCGGCCATCGTCCAGGGTCATAAAGACGTGGGTGTGAGACTCAATGGGCGCGTCGTGCGGGGTTACGGTGAGCTGTCCCGTCATGCCGAGGCGTACCAGCAGAAAGCGCAGCTCCGAGCCATCGTCCGCGGTCAACTCGACGGCAATCGCCTTGCCCTTGCGCGAGACGTTGGTCAACTTCCTGCCGGTCAGGGTGGAAACGAATTCCTCCGCCGAGCCCGCGATGATGGAGTCATGGTGGACCTCGACTGCCACGATGCGGCGCCCCAGAGCGCGCCGACGAAGTCCCTGGGCGACGGTTTCAACTTCCGGAAGTTCAGGCATAGTTCGGGACTCGGGGTTCGGGATTCGGGATTAGGGACACGGGGCTCGGGGTTCGGTACACCAATTCATAACTCTCAAGAAGAACGAGGGCGGTCGCGGGTTCGCGAAGGCAATCACAAATCACAAATCGCAAATCACAAATCGGCCCGAGCCCCGAATCCCGAGTCCCAGCCTTTCAAACTCCGACTTTGATGTCGGCGCCCTCAACCTCAACGGGATACGTCGATAGTTTGATGGACTTGTTCTGGACGTGTTCACCCGTGCAAACGTTGTATTCCCACATGTGCCAGGGGCAGCTTATAACTTCCCCATCCAGGATGCCTTCGCCGAGAGGGCCGCCCTGATGGACGCAGGTGTTATCGGTAGCGAAAATCTTCCCGCCGACGTTGTAAAGGGCGATGTCTATTCCGTTTACGACAACCGTCATTGCCGATCCCGGCTTCAGGTCTGAAGTGTTTGCGACCTTCACGAAGTTAGGCATGTATGTCTCCCCGGCATATGATCACCATCCACAGATTACTCAGATTTCACAGATGAGCTAAGCGGAAAAGAAAAGCAAAGAACGGGCGTGGGCCGCGCGACAATCCCAGCGGATCTGCACCGCCCCAACAAGAACAGTCCATCGTCACGGCCTGTCTTTGCCGCCGTCTATTCCATCTGCGTAATCTGTGCAATCTGTGGATAAAAGAAGTTGGCCTAGCCAATCTGAACCAATTCCGGTGTCCCTGC
>JARLGN010000453.1 GCA_031292775.1 Acidobacteriota bacterium
CCCTGCATGCACGAATGCGTCTTTTCCGACCGGCTCCAGGCAGCCCAGGGCGTCCACACCATGGATATCGCCAAGCGCCTGATTGACTATGGATTTCACCCCTACACCACGGCATTTCCACTGATCGTGCCCGGCGCCATGATGATCGAGCCCACCGAAAGCGCCAGCAAAGAAGAACTGGACGCCTTCATCGACGCGCTTCAGGCGGTTGCGGAGGAGGTCAAAGAGGATCCGGAATTCGTTCTGAAAGCGCCCTACACCACCCGCGTCACCCGCCTCGACGAAGTCGGCGCGGCCCGCAAGCCCATCTTGCGCTGGAAACCTGAGGCGGCGCCTCCCAAACCGTGAGTTCCACGAGGAGGACTTACACTTTCCCACCTTGCAGCCAGTACGCCTCTCCCGAACAAGCGCGGCAAAGAGTGAGCCCGTCCCGGAGAGCTTCCCGGCGGAAGTCGATTCCCTCCCCGCACCGTTCACAGAGGACTCGCCTGGCGTGGTAGCCCGGAAGGTCTTCAGGCGCAAAGTTCACGATGACGGACTGCCACTGGAAGATCTTTTCATCCACGAAAGTAGTATAGGCCCTGGATAACGCCTCATCGCGCGGAAGCTGTGGGAAGCATTGGAGCGCTTCGTTTTCAAGGGATTCCAATGCTGCCATGCGAATAGCGCGGTTGCGAGTAAGGTCCACAAAGGTTGCCGCCATCTTTCCCCAGTCTCGAAATTTCAGGGTGCGATTTCCCAACCGGCACCCGACGACCAATTCAATCACGTCGGGCAGGCAACGGTCTGTCTCCACCACCACAATCAGTTTGCGGTGATACTCCGACGGATCGCTAATCTCAAGGAGCTTCATGGCGCGGAGGGACATGCGAATTCCCAGGTAAATGCCCGGGCGGGGAGGGCCTTTGGCGGATGCTTTGGTGACAAATTCTGCAAAGCTCAACATTACTCATTGCCTGCCTTTCGAAAGGTTGGTGATTCGCGCCCAATCTTCCGGCGTGTTCATGTTGGCCAACTCCATTTCACCCAGACCGGCGCTCGCCATCTCGTCTTGCGTAATTGCCTCCACCTGAACTTTATCAAATGACCGGATAACGCTTCGTTCCCCGTCTTGAATGGCACGCGCAAATACCGCGCGGCATCGGGAATGATAGGCAGCAGAGAGAGGCTGCCAGCCATCGGGCGTGCGCGGAACCACGGCATCGGCGCGCGTGGTCCGAACTCGCTGAACCAAAAGCTGCATGAATTGTTGGCTGATCATGGGGAGATCACAGGCAAGAAAGACATTCCATTCCGTCGTGGACGAGAGCAAGCCCGTGCAGATGGCAGCCAAGGGACCCTGATCCGGCCATTTATCGGCAATTATGGGAAAGCCGAGATTTCCGTACCGCTCCGCCGGGGCAAGAAGTGTGACCTCCGTTACGCATGGGCGGAGAATCTCTGCCGCTCGCACAATCAGCGGCTTCCCTTCGAATTGCATTAGGGCTTTATCGTGACCCATGCGGCTGCTCTTGCCGCCTGCCAGCACAAAACCGTTGATGCCTTCCTGGCCTGGCATCGGATGCCCTCGCGCCCTTATTCTACATGACATCAGAGAGATAAGAAGAAAGCAGAAGGCGGTTCGTAGCGGCGGTTTTATGCCGCCATGGTTCGTATCGGCGGCTTTACGCCGCCACATGGCGGGATAAACCCGCCGCTACAACTCCGGTGGCCGAACGCCGTTCGGCCCTACGTCTGCCCCATCGCCCGCTGCGGGCCGATGAGTTTTCTCCTTGATATTTACATACTGCCACCCGAAGCGTCCCTTAATGCAAAGATTGCCGCGCGTCGTACCGCTCTGGATGGGGGAATCCGCCTTCACAATCTTCTCCTCCTGCACGTGGAGGGTCACCATACACCCCACACCGCAGTAGGGGCAGACGGTGTCCGTCGTGGTCTGGCGAGATTCATCCCAGGTCCCCGCGTGGCGCATGTTGTATTCGCTCACGAACATCAGCGCTCCGGTGGGGCACACTCCAATGCAGTTCCCACAATAGACGCATGCCGAATCAGGAAGCGGCACAGCATACTCGGTGGAAATGCGCGCATCGAAGCCGCGGCCAGCCACCGCAATGGCGAAGGTATTCTGGGCGTCGGCGCCACACGCCTCGACGCACTTGTAGCAAAGAATGCACTTACTGTAGTCGCGCATATAGAGCTCGTTGTCAATCCTGGCAGGCTGGGAGACAACGGCAGCCTGGGACCCGTCGGTGGGAGCGTGGAACCCCGGCCGTGCCGCGTCCCGCATTGTGGAAGGTGGCTGCGGCGGTCCAAACCTTTCCGGACGCGCGCCGAACCGTTCCATGTAGACCTGAATCTGGGGCGACGTCGATACGTCCACCGAGGAGGCGAGAAGTTCCAATATCAACCGGCGGCTGAGGTGAACACGCTCCGATTCCGTACTGACCACCATGCCATCCTCTGCAATGCGCGAGCAGGCGGGAACAAGCGTCCTTGAGCCCTCCACTTCCACAACGCAAATACGGCAGGCATTGACCGGCGTAAGCGTTTCGAGGAAGCATAGGGTTGGCGTATCGACTCCCGCCTCGCGTGTGGCCTGAAGCAGCGTGGCCCCCTCGGGAACCGATACCTGGCGGCCGTTAATGGTCACGCGTACCGGCCGTCGCGGCGACGCCGGGGGCAAGGCAGGAAGGGGACCCTCGGGAAGTGGGTCCAGGGATTGCGCGAATTGAACCGGGAGTGGAGAAGCAGCTTTTTGTTCCCCTTGACTCATGAATTGCTCCTCAACCTTTTCATTCAAACAATCGCCAGCGGCGCAAGGCAGACTCAATCGCGCTCGATGCGGTTTGGCCCAAGCCGCAGATTGAGGCATCCCGCATGACCTGCCCGACTTCTTTGAGCAAATTCGCCTCGCCTTCGAGCGACCCAATCGGACGCCCGAGGTTGAGACGCTGCAGCGCTTCTTCCTGGCGGACGGTTCCAATTCGGCAGGGGACGCACTGGCCGCAGGACTCGTCACGGAAGAAAGCGGCGATGCGCAGAAGGATGTTGCGCAGGTCCACGGTGTCATCAAAAAGCATCACTACTCCCGAACCAAGCGTGGCGCCTACGGCCCGCGTGCCCTCCAGGGTGAGAGGGGTATCCAATTCGTCGGGCGAAAGGAACGCTCCAGAAGCGCCTCCCAACAGTACTGCTTGCAGGCGCCCGCTGCCTGCAACACCCCCACCAAGTTCAATGAGCTCCCGCAAGGTCGAGCCAAAAGGAACCTCATAGACGCCGGGCCGCGCCACGTGACCGGAAAGGCAGAAGAGTTTGGGCCCCGAGGAACCGTGCGTTCCTATCGCCGCATAGCGCTCCCCACCTTCATGCACAATTAGCAGCACATTGATCAGGGTTTCCACGTTATTGACCACGGTGGGCCGGCCAAACAAGCCCACTTGGGTGGGGAATGGCGGCTTGCTGCGCGGTTCGCCGCGCAACCCTTCAATGGAATTGAAAAGCGCCGTTTCCTCGCCGCAAATATATGCGCCCGCGCCGCGCCGGATCTCAATGTCAAAACTTGCACCTCGGCCCAGGATGTTATTTCCCAGGAAGCCCCTTTCGCGGGCTCTCTCTATGGCGTGCGTAAGTCTTTCGCTGGCAAGCGGATACTCCCCGCGCACGTAGAGGTATCCTTGCTTGCAACCAATGGCGCAGCCTGCAATGGTCATGGCTTCAATCAGGGAATACGGGTCACCTTCCATGATGACCCGGTCTTTAAAGGTTCCCGTCTCCGACTCATCGGCATTGCACACCAGATAGTGAGGCCGGTTGACCGGATCCCACTTCTTGCCGCTGGGGAAGGCCGCCCCACCCCGACCAAAGAGCCGCGATGCCGACACCTCGCGCACCACCCAACTCCCCCCCAGGGACAGAGCGCGGCGCAGAGCTTCGTAACCGCCATGGGCGCGATAGTCATCAATGCTTTCAGGATTGACCTTGCCGACCCGTCCCAGAAGCATCAACCCCGAATTACCACTGTGGCCAGCTTGGGGGACGGAGACGGTCGCATCAAAGTGGTCTGACAATTCTTCGGCGGCGCCACAGGCAAAGGTTTCCAGAGCCGTAACCAGGGTCTCCGGACTTGCTGGTGCGAATACCTTTTCGCACGGCCGTTCGCCTGCCAAGGACATCAGCGCGGCCGGCGCTCGCTCGCACAATCCCAGGCACGGACTCCGGTACCAGGTGGCTTTCCCTTCGCAGGTGGCCGATCCTGGGGGACCAATTCGTTCCTCAAGATGAGCGCAGAGCTCCCCTGCGCCCCGCGTCAAACAGGCGATGTCGTCGCAGACATGCAGCACACGGGGGGGACGCGGCGTCATCGAGAACATTCCGTAGAAACACGCCACGCCATAAGCATCCGCGGGCGGGACGTCAAGCCGTTGGCAAGCGTAATTGAGGGCGGCGGGGGGAATCCAGCCCATGCGCGCCTGGATGGCATGCAACACGGGCAGGAGCAGGTGGCGCTGCGCCCCCAGACCATGACCCCTGACAGCGGAATGCCCGTCAAGATCCGAGCCGCGGGTGCCGCCCCTCCAGTCGAAATCGGGCGCCCCAAGGATCGAGTCGACCGCCTGGCGCTCCTCCATCGAGGGTTCGTCTTTGGTAAAGTGCGTGTCCACGAAGGTCCCTGTCGTCGTTGGCGTAGCGCGGACCCGTTCTGTAGGTCCGCGGCTTTTCCTTTTCCATTGGGGACGAGCCGCG
>JARLGN010000454.1 GCA_031292775.1 Acidobacteriota bacterium
ATGACCGCGCATCAATTGAAGAAATGCCAAGCGGGGGAGAAACCCGACTTGGCTGGGGCACAACGTTTCTGCCGTGGCGGGGTAGGGCTCGTCCGCAATCAGGGAGCTTAGACCAAACACTTCGCCCGGTTCCACGGTGCGCAGCGTCAGGCTTTGGCCATCTACGGAGTTAACATACAACTTCGATTGCCCGGCGCACATGAGGAAGAGTCCGCGCGTCGGTTGCCCCTCAACACACAACAATGCCCCCCGGGGGTAAAAAGCAGTCTGCCGGAGATTGTTGAGCTCGGTAAGCGCACCGTGGGGAAGCTGGCAAAAGAGCCCCTCCTCTCGTGTGACGCATCCGAAACAGTTTTCAACGACCTTTAAATTGTATGGACCACGTGGCGGATCTTCGAGCATGTAGCCACCTTGCCATAACCATTATGTCCCAACGAATACGTCCAATCTAGTGAATAAATCAACATTTCTTGAAAGACAACGGCAAATAAGCCCGAAATGTTTCATCGCTAAGTCTTTTTGTCCATTTTAATTGGTCGGTTGTGATGCAGGTCACAATGTCCACGGTTGCCAATCACTGACTCGAACCATTGCCCCAGTTACATTCGCTGAAGGCGCAGGGGATCTTTGTAGCCAGAGGCTGCCGCTGCCCACGATTTGCGAGCACGAAAAAGTGTTCATTCCACCCACCGGACAGAAGGCGGCCACTATTTCAGAACCAGTTTTATCGAAGAGTCAGAGGTTGATGTCGCACGACGAGAGGAGGTAACCCACGATGGGCAGCCGGGATGAGTTGCAATGGACGTCAATGGTCGCGAGTTTGGTGTTTGCGGCTTTGGTTGGTATTTCCCTCATTTGGGCAAGTCGGTCTTACGGGATTCCTGCCTTCTCCCGCAAATATCAGACTTCATGTGCCACCTGTCACACGGATTTTCCAGAACTCAATGATTTTGGTCTCGCTTTCAAGAAGAACGGGTTCAAGTTTCCCAAGGACGACGATTTCTTTGTGAAGGAGCCCCCCGTCATGCTGGGGGCCAAAGCTCAGAAGGACGCTTTCCCTAAAGCCATCTATCCCGGCGAGATCCCAGGCAGCATTCCGATTTCTTTTCGCTATTCCGGTTTTGCCTCTTATAACAGCAAGCAACCCTTCGTCGTCGGCTATCTTCCCCGCACGGATTTGTTTACTCCCAACACCTTTACCATCCTCAGCGCGGGCAGCATGGGTCAGAACATCTCCTGGTGGATTGACGACGATCTTTCCACGGGTGGCTCTGGGGCCGCCGGAGGCCTGGGTGATGGGTACATGAAGTTCAACGACCTGGGCCATTACATCGGTTTGCCCAAGGACACTCTCAATTTACGCTTTGGCCAATTTGAGCTGGATTTACCCTTCACTCAGGCCCGGTCCATCAACCCCAGCGACTACGACATCTATGACGAAGCCGCCAACGCCGCCACCGGGATGGGCACGACAAGTAATCCTCTTATGTTCTCAGCCCCGCAGCGGGGTATTGAAATTGGCGGCTACCCCAACGACGGCAACTTCTCATGGTCCGTCGCGGTGGTGGACGGGAACAATGACAATCCGGCCGCGCGCAACAGTAAGGATGTTTACGTCAACGTGTGGAAACAATTCAATCTGGAGCGGGATCCCCAATCGCGCAATGCCGTGCAGGCCGCCGGGGCCACCGGACCGCGGGACCACACTTCTCTCCGGTTCGGCGCTTTCTACTATGTTGGCCGCAATGCCCTGAATATTGGCGGAACCCTCTATCCCGATCTTCCCACCATTCGCGATCCCTTCTACCGCGTTGGTGGGGACTTCCGCTTCAAGTACCGAAAGTTCGAGCTGTACGGCCTTGGCATGTATGGTCACGATGACAATCAGCTCGTCACCGGCGAAACCAGCAATGTGCTGACGGCGGGCCCTCCGGTCAATTTCAGCGGGGGCTTCGCCCAGGGTGAATACTGGTTCTATCCATGGTTGATCGGGATCATGCGTTACGACATCGTAAATTCGCCCATGGACTATCAAAGCGGTGTTTCAGAGAGTTTCACGCGCAATCGTTTCAGCCCCGGTGTTCAACTCCTTCTTCGCGCCAATATCAAGGCTCTGTTCGAGTACCAGCGCCGCTGGGAGGCACCCGTTCCCGGAACCTCCCAATACTTCCGGGCGAACGGGTTTGTGACGGGAATAGATTTTGTCTTCTGACGACTTGCTCCGGGTTGCCGGGAGAACCGTCAGTATCTTGAGTTTGAGGTGAAGATATGAAGAAACATTTGCTCCAGGTTGTTGCGCTTGTTCTCTTTTCGCTCGCTTTCGGAGCCCTGGCTTTTGCCGGGGAAATCAAAGGCAAGGTCACTGCTCAGGGAATGCGGTCTGCGGCAGACATCGCCGTCTATGTTGATGCCATTTCAGGAAAGACCTTTTCCCCGCCCTCGAAACCTGCCGTGGCGGATCAAAAACACATGACCTTCGTCCCGCACGTGCTCATCGTCCTGAAAGGCACCACGGTGCAATTTTTGAACAGCGATCCTGTGGGACACAACGTTTACTGGCCTTCCATCAGCGGCAACAAAAAGCTTGCTCACAATATGGGGACTTGGCCGCAGGGTCAGGAGAAGGGATTCACCTTTAACGACCTAGGCGTGGCCTCGCTGCTCTGCAACGTGCACCCGGAGATGTCAGGCTACGTCGTGGTTGTTCCCACCCCTTACTTTGCCGTAACGGATAAGGAAGGCAATTTTGAAATCAAGGATGTTCCCGATGGCAGCTACACGCTGAAGACGTGGAGCGAGGCAGGCAAGCCGGCCACGCAAGCTGTTACTGTTTCGGGATCGGCCTCCGTCAATATCACGGTAACGCGCTGAGCCCGGTGTAGCGCGGACCAAGTGGAGCAGCGACGTGACCGAGCAGCGGACAAAACTCGTTGACCTGGATTGGCTGGAATCGAACTTCCCCTGCATGCAGGCCTGCCCGGTTCATACGCAAGCGGGGCGCTATGTGGCGTTGATCGCGGAAGGCCGATTCGAGGAGGCCTACCGTTACGCCCGCGGTCCCAACCCGCTCGCATCGATTTGCGGCCGGGTTTGTGGCCACCCTTGTGAAACCGCCTGCCGCCGCGGGCAGTTTGACACTCCCATTTCCATCCGCGCCCTTAAGCGCTTTGTTACGGGGCGTCACGGGCCGGAATCGCGCAATCCGGTGGATCTCCACCCGGAAAAGCCTCCCGCGACTCACTTCGAGCGCGTAGCAGTGATTGGCTCCGGACCGGCGGGCCTTGCGGCGGCACATGACCTCGCACTGCGGGGTTATCCCGTCACAATTTTTGAAGCTGCCCCGGTACCCGGAGGTATGTTGCACCTGGGAATTCCCGAATACCGCCTGCCCCGCGATGTGGTGCAGGCGCAGGTGCGAGAGATCCTTGCCCTGGGGCCTGACCTGCGCCTCAACAGCCGCTTGGGGGATTTTTCCCTCGACGATCTGCGCGCGGAAGGGTTCAAGGCCATCTTACTGGCATTTGGTTTACATCGCAGCCGCGACCTGATGCTTCCCGGGCGCGACCTCGATGGCGTCATCACCGGCACGGATTTCCTGCTGAACGCCAACCTCGGCTATCGCTTTTCCATTGGCAGCAGCGTGGTGGTGATTGGCGGTGGCAACGTGGCGATTGATGTGGCACGCACGGCCCTTCGCCAGCAACAATCTCAAACGCTCGATGTGCTGAGCAAATCCCTTCTTCCCGACCGCCTTACCGACCCCGAACGCGACGTGGCCATGAAGGAGTTAATGGACGTCACCCGCACCGCCCTTCGGCTGGGCGCGCGGGAAGTTCACATGGTATGCCTTGAATCGCGCGCGGAAATGCCAGCATTCGAGGAAGAGATTGACGAGGCCCTTGACGAAGGACTGAAGATTCACCCCTCGCGTGGTCCCCGGGGGTTCGTCGGCAAGAACGGGAAGCTGTCAGGACTGGAAACGATTCATTGCACCTCGGTCTTCGACGCGGAGCACCGCTTCAATCCTGTTTTCGAGCCCGGATCGGAGAGTGTTCTCGATTGCGATACCGCGATCCTGGCCATCGGGCAGACCTCCGACACATCTTTCTTGAAACCGCAGGACGGTATTGAGGTCACGCGACAGGGAACCGTCAAGGTTGATCCCGATACACTCAAAACCACCGCTCCCGGCGTCTTCGCCGCTGGCGACATTGCCTTTGGCCCCCGTCTTATCATCAGTGCGGTTGCTGACGGCAAGAAGGCCGCGGAGGAAATCGATCGTTATCTGCAAGGCGCCACATGGAAGCCCAAGCCTCAGTATGTGCAGATTACTGTGCTTGACCATCACCAGATGGCGGCGAACTACGATGAATATTCGCGCCTGACTGTTCCCACGATTGCTCTCGATCGTCGTACCGGTGTAGCAGAAGTTGAGACCGGCTACACCGAGGAACAGGCGCGCGATGAGGCCTCCCGCTGTCTCAAATGCTGGATCAACACGATCTTCGACGGTAATGAAACCAACGGCTCGGAGTGCATCCTTTGCGGCGGGTGTGTGGACGTCTGCCCGGAAAATTGCCTGACTCTCGTGCCCCTCAGCCAACTGAGCATTTCTGAAGTGGATAAACCGCGAATCCTCGATACTGTTGGCTCAGACCCGATAACTTTCCAGCACCTGATGCCTAGCGACTTTCTGTCCACCCAGGGCTCCGTGATGGTGAAGGACGAAACCATTTGTATTCGTTGCGGCCTGTGCGCTGAGCGCTGCCCCGCTCACACCATCACCATGGAAGGGTTTGAGGTTTTCGACCATGACCCTGATGGCATTCAGGAGGAGACCAGGGAGAATGAATATGCCCGCTGAACCGAAAGCTCCCGAAAAGCAGGAAGAAAAGAACCCCGTTAGCCGGCGGGATTTTCTCAATGAAATCGCCGGGGGCGCGTTGACCATTGCCGGTCTCGGCGCCGCCGTGGTCACGGTGAAGTATGCATCCCCTAATGTTTTGTTTGAGCCACCCACCACTTTCCGCGCCGGCTCGCCGGATGACTACCCCGTGAATTCGGTCACTTACCTTCAGGATCAGCAGGTTTACGTTGTCCGCACGGACAGAGGGATGTGGGCGATGTCTGCGGTGTGCACGCATCTCGGCTGCATCACGCAATGGAAGCCGGATTCCAGCCAGATTGCCTGCCCCTGTCACGGGAGCAAGTTCCAGAGGACCGGAGGCGTGGAGGCAGGACCTGCGCCCCGGCCGCTCCCGCATTTTTCGCTGGTGTTGGGGGAGGACGGAACCCTGGTTGTCGACAAGCTGGAAGTTGTCATGGAAACAGAGATTCTGAAAGTCTGAGGACGCATGGCCACAACCGATTGGACCCATCAACGACTCGAACAACTCCGGCAGACACGCGTCTGGCGCTCTATCTTCCGCCGTGGCCCGGCGCGGACCAATCGCACCCGCAGTCTGGCGGTGTTCGGAAACTTTGCGCTGCACACGTTGCCCGTGAAGGTGCGCGAAAAATCCCTGAGTGTCAGGGCCACCTACTACCTGGGGTCGATTTCGTTCTTCCTGTTTGTCGTGCTGACAATCACGGGCGTTCTACTGATGTTTTATTACCATCCCGCCGTGCCTGATGCCTACCGCGACATGAAGGATTTGATTTACGTAGTGTCAAATGGCGTGTTTCTGCGCAATCTTCACCGCCTGGCGGCTCATGCGATGGTGGTGGCTGTGTTCTGGCATATGTTCCATGTTTTCTATCGCGGCGGATACAAGCCTCCGCATGAATTCAACTGGGTGATCGGTGTGGGCCTGTTGATGGTCACGCTTTTCCTGAGCTACACGGGTTATTTGCTTCCCTGGGATCAACTAGCCTTCTGGGCGATCACTGTGGGAACGAACATCATCAGCTATGTTCCGGTATTGGGACGACCCATTCGTTTCCTCTTGCTTGGCGGGCACATCATCGGGCAGAACGCGCTGTTGCGCTTTTACGTTCTCCATTGCGTGATTTTGCCTCTGGCCGCCGTGGGCCTGATCGGGATGCATTTCTGGAGAATTCAAAAGGACGGCGGAATCACGGTGCGAGACGATCATGAGTGAGAAGAATACATTCGAAGTTGGCTTAAGTTCGGACGCCGTCAAGCACCCGCGGCGCATTGTCTTCATCACGCGCAAAACCTCCGCCAAGGTGAAAGAGGAGGTCGGCCCGCAGCTCATGTCTTTCCCGCATGTCATCCTGCGGGAAACAATCGCGTTTCAATTTCTTGCGATCGTTCTTGTGGTGCTGGCGTTGTTCTGGGACGCCCCCCTGGAGCAATTGGCCAATCCCCTGCTTACCCCCAATCCCGCCAAGGCGCCGTGGTATTTTCTGGGCTTGCAGGAACTGCTTCATTACTTTCCGCCGCTTGTCGCCGGAGTCCTGCTTCCCACGCTGGTGGTTCTGGCCCTCGTGGTCATTCCCTACTTTGACATCAACATCGAAGGCGAACCCCTTTGGGGCCATCGCAGCAGCCGGCGTATGAAGATCTATTTGGGGGTCTTCGCGGTACTGTTTGTCTTGCTCGCCCTCTACGACGCGTGGACCGTGCTGGTTCCCACCGTTCTGGTGGGCGTGTTCGGGCTGGTTCCTTATTTCCTCCCCACCAGCGAATCGCGCTTCCTGAAATTTCTTGGATCGCAGCCCCTGCCGTGGTGGGTGATGACCTGGTTCATCGCCGTCGCCCTGACGCTTACGGCGGTGGGGACTTTTTTCAGGGGCCCGGGTTGGTCCTGGGTCTGGCCCTGGAGCTGAAATGCCTGCTGAAGAGATGGGAAAAGTCACAAAACGCCTGCGTTTGATCTTTGCCGTTTCGAGCGTGGTTTTCCTGATGGTCCTTGCCATCTCGCCGGCGCGCGACTACCTGCGCGACTGGCGGCGCTACGAGAGGGATTACGTCCGATTGGCCGAGTCGCGACCCGACACCAAGCGCCTGCTGACGGATTTCCATCCGGAGATCGAGCAGATATGGATTCCGCAAATGCAGGTGGTCGACCGCTGCACGACGTGCCACCAAGGCATTACGCGGCCAAGTCTCGCGGATGTTTCCGTGCCGCAACCCTTTCGCGCCCATCCGCCCATTCCACACCGCGTGCGGGATTGGGGATGCGTAATTTGCCATCGTGGCCAGGGCCTCGCCACGGAGGTTCGCGACGCGCATGAGACCACCCTCGCCTGGGAACAGTCGATCCTGCCCGTCCGCTACATCCAGGCGTCCTGCGGTGTCTGCCATCGCGCCGAGTTGCCGCAGACGCCGCGCCTCAATCACGGCCGTGAGCTTCTTCTCACCCTCAATTGCGTCGGCTGCCATCGCCTGCAGGGCGTCGAGCGGCCGGCCATGCTGGGCCCGGACCTTACCAACGTCGGGACCAAGGTCAGCCGCGCCTGGATTTATAGGTGGTTGAAAGATCCCCGCACCATTACCGCCAGCGACGGCACTCTGCTCGTCAATGGTTACGAAAACGGAGACGAGCCGCGCATGCCCAAGTTCCGGCTTAGCGAAAAGGAACTCCGTGCCCTTTCCGGTTATCTGAGTACCCTGGCCAGTGACCCCATTCCGCCCTACAAATTCGAATCCCACACTGTGGCCGCATGGGAAAAGCGGCCCGACCTGGTCGATCAAGGCGAGACGCGCTTCCGGCAGATGTTCTGCACAACCTGCCATTCCCTGGCGGTCACACGCGCCGGGGAAACGAAAATGATCGGTGGCGACATTGGGCCGGAACTCACCAAGGTGGGAAGCAAGGTGAATGCCGACTGGCTCGCAGCCTGGCTGCGCAATCCGCAGGCGTACTTGCCCCATTCCAAAATGCCGCGTTATCAGTGGTCCGACCAGGACCTCTATCTTGTTTCGCAATATATCGAATCGAAGCTAACTGATCCCGGTCTGCTCAGCGATGCTCCAAAACTCGACCCGGCTGCGTCCGATGAGGTCCAGTTGGGGCGGCGCCTATTCACGGAAAAGGGCTGCTCCAGTTGCCATGTCATCAAGGGTGTGACGCCGCAGACGGACTTCGGGCCGGACCTCGCAAGCCTGGGCAGCAAAAACGCGTCGCAACTGGAATTTGGCAACTCCAAGATAAAGCGCACGCCCGTTGCCTACATCGAAGCCAAGATCACCGATCCCGCGGCGGTGAACGTTGCCGCGCGCATGCCGCAGTACTCACTTGCCCCCGGCGATCTTGATGCCTTGACCACGGCCCTGTTGAGCATGACGGGAAAATCCGCATCAGCCCCGTTGGATGGCCTGATTCAGCCTGACGGCCACCCGCAGTTTCGTTCGGCGGGAGCGTTTGGCGAACTTTACGAGCGCTACAAATGCTCTGTCTGCCATCGGTTTAATGGATACGGCGGCACGCTCGCGCCCGACCTGACCAACGAAGGAAGCCGCGCGCAGAAGAAGTGGATTGCCGCATTTTTGAAGAATCCGCAAACCCTGCGCCCCACGCTCACCTTCCGCATGCCGCAATTCAATATGACCGACGAAGAAGTCTCAACCCTGGCGGATTACCTCAGCATGGTCATGCAGACACCTGCGGTGAATCCGGCCGATACCAATTCCAAGAAATACACTCCGGAAATGGCAAACCTCGGGAAACAACTTTATGAAGTGAAGTTTCAGTGCCAGTCGTGCCACACCATTGGCTCTGCCGGCGGCTATGTCGGCCCCAACCTCACTAACGCCGGCAATTGGATCAACCCCGCCTGGACCGAGGAATGGCTTAAGAACCCGCAGTCACTGGTGGCTGAGGCAATTGAGCCGCATCGGGATTTCACTGACGAGGAGCGCGCCGCCTTGACCGCCTATCTGATGACGCTCAAACAGAGCGCCTCCGCCCCAACCGGTGGAGCGCACGGGAGTGGCCGATGAAGCTGAAACTACTCATTGCGGTCGCCCTCGTCCTGGCTGCGGGTTTCGCCACTTCCTGCCGCCAGAACCGTGCCGCGGCATTGCCCGATCCCCTCGCGCGGGCTTACGACACGGAAGCGGATTGGAACGACGCGGCGCATGTGATCCCCCTCAACTATCAGCAGGCGCAAGGCAAGCGGGTGTTCTACCAATATTGCGTGTGGTGCCATGCGGATTCAACGCCCGCCGGCCCCTCGAATCGCTCGAATCTGAATCCTAATCCTCCTCTGGGCAACGATGGCGCCACGCTGAACTCGCTTAGCGACGATTTCATGCGGAATGTGATTACGATGGGGGGCGCCGCCGCCGGGAAGTCGGCCGCCATGCCGCCTTGGGGAAAGACCCTCAGTCAGGATGATATCGACGCGGTCATCGCCTTTTACCGGGCCATCGCTCAACCGGCTTATCAACCTCCGGCGCGGCCAGGGCCCAAATATTCGGTGAGGTAGCCGCATCTTTGACGATGCAACTTGGCGAAGAGATAAGAGCAAGGCAAGTTGAGTTTTCAGCCCTCGCCCCCTTGGGGGAGAGGGTTCTATGAAAGGGGATGTCAAGAGAAAAAGATTCTCCTCTGACTGGAGCGGTGAGTTCAGCTTGGCATCCAGCCCCTTTTGGTGATCGCGGCAATC
>JARLGN010000455.1 GCA_031292775.1 Acidobacteriota bacterium
CCCATAAGCGCTAAGATAACAACTGACCCGCAAAGAAAAGATTCACCACGGAGCGCACAGAGACCACAGAGGAAAGAGCTTCTGCCTTAACGGCCTGGGATGGCGGTTCCTTGTTTGTTGACGCACAGGTTTTCTCCACCTGCTCTCCGTGATCTCTGCGGCCTCTGTGGTGAAATCCTTGCTTTGCATTCATTCTAAATGGCTTATCATGGATTCTCCGAGAGAGATCAAGGATTATCTTAGCGCTTATGGGCCGTTGGCCTGGGCTTTGTTAGTACGCCCTTTTGGGGCTCGCTTGGAATCAAGGCAAGATCGGATTTCGGCGCGGCAAACCCTGTGTCCTCTCAAACCCGTCATGAGAAATCCGGTTTAGCGGGCAAGCACGCCGTGCTTCTCAAGAAACTCAAATACCGCCGCTTCTGCCGCAAGATTTTGTTCACGCGTCCAGGCGCCGTGTTGATGAGCCGGAATCATCACGAGTTGGTTGGGAACGCCCACGTGATCGAGTGCCTGGTGTAAGCGCACTGCCTGCTCCGAGGGAACAACGGGGTCTCCATCACCGTGAAGCGAAATGATGGGAGGAAGCCCGCTGCGAACATAAGTGAGCGGTGAAAGGCGCCGGGCAAGTTCCATCCGGTCGGGCAAAGCCCCCAGCCACATTTCGGCCCAATCCTGGCGTTTCGGGCCATCGAGCACTTCGGCAACATCGGTGATTCCAGAGAAGTTGACAATGGCCGCCACTTTCAGTTCTTCCTTTCCCGGACATTCATTGTCAAATCCCGCGCTTGCATCGAGCATCCCCGTCATGAGGCTCAGGTGACCTCCCGCCGAATGGCCGGCAACCACCAGCTTTGTGGTGTCAAACCCGTAATCCTTGGCGCGTTTGTAGACCCAGCGCAGCGCGCAGCGGCAGTCCTCGACGGCGGCGGGGGCCAGTGCGTCGCCCGCCATGCGGTACTCAACGTTGACCACGTTCATCCCCCGGGCAAGGAAGGGCAGCGACCAAAGGCTGTACTGCTCCTTGCTTCCGTGAATCCAACCGCCCCCGTGAATATAAATGAGAGTCGGCCTGGTCTGAGAGCGTGGCCCGGCGGTGATGACATCCAGCTTGATGTCAAATCCATTGGCCCTTTTGTAAACGATGTTGGGTGTGACCAGGGACTCGCTGCCAATGAGGGTGGCTGATTGAAGGGCAGGGTCAAGCTGCTGGCCATAAACGGTTGAAATCGTCGAGATGACAAACACAATGACAGCGAGTTTGATTCTCAAAAGTACCTCCAAAGGAAGTTGCCAACAAAGCGCTGCCACGGCTGGGCACTTGGGTTCAATCAGCCAGTGGCCCGCGCGCTATTGCAGATCGACGGCAAGGCTCGGCACTAATCGCACCGGTCCCATCATCCCTGAGGGAAGATAGAACATCCTGTTCTTAAAGACGACAAAGTTCGGATCGCCCTCCTTCCCATCACCCACCAACCGGTTGCGAAGGGTATTGGTGACGATGATCTCCAGATGGTTCGTGCCTGCCTGAAGATAGGAAGTCGCGTCCACCCGGTAGGGGCGCAGCAGCAGAGTTTCCGCATGGCGCCCGTTGATCCACACCTCCGCCACGTCATGCACCTCGCCCAAGTCCAGGTTCCACGCCAAACCAGGTCTTAGAAACCCCTCTTCCATCTGGAAATCGAGCGTGTAGTGGCCCTTGCCGGAGAAGGTACGCAAACTTTGTCCCAGCGCCCAGTCCTGCAGGTCGGCAGGGTGGATTTCCCGAGTATATTCCGCTCCGTTCTTATCTTTGCCCACGGCCTTGAGAAACCAGTTTGGACCGAGGGGCAGCGCCCGAAGGAATCCCACCTCGTGGGCATCCCTCTCCACCCCGTTCCCGCTACTCATCGCCGCAAAATGCGGGCCGAAATGCCCGGCCAGCCCGATAAGGCGTCCGTTGCTTTCCTGCACTTCCTCAAAATTGGTGGTTAGAACGTGCAGCTTTTCCGGGGATTGGCCGAACGCCACGAGAACCGAAGCGTAGGGGTCAAGGTGGATGTCTATCGCCGTGCCGCCCGGAGCCGGCGCGTATTGAGGGGCGCCGGCGATCTGGCCCGTCC
Source organism: Acidobacteriota bacterium (assembly GCA_031292775.1). GTDB lineage: Bacteria > Acidobacteriota > Terriglobia > UBA7540 > UBA7540 > Bog-366. Next base: position 2,100 of record JARLGN010000455.1, read on the forward strand.
ACGCATTCCAGATTTCCGGCGTTCCCGGGCCAGGGAACACCACCCGTGCATCCTGTGCCTCCGGCTTGGGACTGCGTAGGAAATAGAAGCGGGTTGTGCCGTGATCGAATTCCGCGAAGAAGATGTTGGGCTGCGGCGACTCAAAATGAATATTGGGATGCACCCCCAGCGAACCGTTTAGCAAATCAGGGACGCGCCTGGCTTCCTTGACGAAGAGCGTGGTCCCGTTCTTCTTATCCGCGCTTGCGGCTATGGTTTCCGGCGATGCCCCGCCTAGCATCTCGCTGACGTGTTGCCGGATTTCCCGGCCGTTGGCGGGGTAGTTGAGGAATCCAATTTCTCCCGTGGGGACTGCCTCCACAAAGACTATGGGAAGCCCTTCCTGCGCAAACTGGCGGAGCTTGCGAACCAGCGCCAGGGTCAGGCGGGTCTCGTTCTTCAGGACCAAGGCCTTATAGGTGCTGCCGGGGGTGTGCAGCTCATGATTAACTACACTGGATTTATTCACTACGATATCTTCGTTGATGAAATCAAAGTTGTAACCGTTAGCCATCAAGGAATGTTCCAGCGGGACATCCTCGTCGGTCGGCCCACAGGGAAAATTGTTGCAATGGCTATAGAGTGCCACCGGCGCGACGAAGTGGCTGTTCTGCGAGATGTACTGGATGCGGGCCATGTAGTCGTTGATCGGCCGCAGGTATTCCCAGAAGGGGTTATGGGAATTCATGTGCGTAGAAAAAGTCCGGTTGGGGTGATAGATCGACGAGAAGGGGTGCCAACCGGGTTCCGGCCGATCCATGTACTCGTAGGGAAAACCGTGGTAAATAATCTCATTGACCCCGGCCGTCAACAGCTCATCGGCATA
>JARLGN010000456.1 GCA_031292775.1 Acidobacteriota bacterium
AACCCACCAGGGCGAGTAGGCAGCCGAAGAGCACATAGACCGTATTATGCCCGGGCAGTGCCGCAGGCATGCCTTCCAGGTTGTACTTTCCCCGGCGGGGGCCGAGCAACCAAACCATACTCAGTGCCGTCAGTCCGCCCACGGTTTGGATGGTTGAGCTGCCGCCGGCATCCAGAAATCCCACGCCCAAACCGTAGTTCTGGCCAAGGCGGCAGAGCCACCCTCCCCCCCATACCCAATGGGCAAACAGGGGATAGGTAATGCCGGCAAGGATCGCGGTGGAAAGGCAGCAGGCACGCAAACGCCAGCGCTCCGCCGCCGCGCCCAGTGGAACGAGCGCCGCCAGCCCCACGCTCAACATCTGCAGAAGCGCTACGAGCGAGGCGGGGGAGCCGTTGAGTGGAACTCCGCGCAGAAAGAAGTTCCCGGCTCCCAGCCAGCTCCATTCCTTTCCAAAAATCGTCAGGGTATGGGCAGGCAGGCCGGGATAACCTTGCCAGGCGAATCCGGTTACAAAATACGCGGCGGCTGCCACGCCCATTACACACAAAGTCGCCATCATGGAGTGCGCCGCGCTGCGTGAACGGCTGAGGCCCGTATTAATGAGTGCAAGTCCTGCCAGGGCGAGGGGAAGCAGAAAAATGAAGAAGATACAAAAAGCCTGGGAAAGTTCTGGCGCCGCCGCAGGCGATTGTGGACTCACTCATGCCCCCTTTTGACCATCAAATGTGAGCGCGTAAAGAGAACAAGTCCAAGAATTTCCACCCCGGCGCCGGCGGCAACAAACAAGTCCTGCGCCACAACGCCCCGGAGCAGGATCAAGGCCGTAAGTACAATAAACCAACCCGATGGCATCATCAGGAGTCCGGTAACTTTCATTCTTCCAACACCTCATATTTATTAAGACAAGTGTATGGCAAAACCGAAAGCCTAGTGTCCGGACCAAGGCCCGTCCAATCGATTCTTTTTATCGCGACTAATATTAATTGCCGTACTTCCCCCATCATACTCCCGATTACCGCAAAGATGGTGGCGTCGCAAAGCTGCGGGAGAATACTGTGCCGTTGCGTGTAAAGGATTATCTTTCATGCGATTACGGACCTCATCGCCCCCGGCCAATATCCCGCACGGCTCCAGAAGAGAAGCCGTTGGCAAAGAATTCCTTATAGCTCGACAAACATATTTTTTGCCAATCTATTTTTATCGGAGCCAGAAAATCTATTACTTTGACCTGCCCGGAACGATTGCATAACGTGGAGTGGCTGGTCACCAAGCGCGCGGAATACACACAAACTGAGGACTTCCCGCCCCTGCCGAGGAAAATCAACAGGGGGTTCACGGGGGGACAATAAGCGGGGGGGGACTACACCAAATCGCCTTCGCGCATAAGGATTTTCTCAGCCGCTCGACGTCCGTTGACAAAGACTTTCCAGCAACCTGGACCAAGGAGGAATCTAGATGGCGGAAAAGACCACTGCTGAAATGAAGCCCACACTGGGCTTGACGGGTTTGACGATGAATGCCATGGCGCTGATTGCCCCGGGCGCATTTTTGTGGCTGACTTTTCTTATTCAGGCCACCACCGGAACCACGGCGCCGTCGATGTGGATTGGGATCATCATCGCCTTGTTGCTTTGTCTGGCGACGGCAGTCTGTTATGCCGAAATGGCCAAGCTGTACCCCGGCACCGGCAGTTCCTACTATTTCGCGGAACAATCGTTCCTGAACCACGACAAAGTGTGGCGCTATGCGCGCCTTTCCAAGTTCGTCGTGGGCTGGGGCTCGCACCTTTACTACTGGATCTATCCCGGGGTAATGGTGGCCACGATGGGAATCTTCTGTGGTTACCTGGCGGGCACGCTGTGGCCGAGCTTTATGAGCGCTTCCAACCCCGGACCGATGTTCATGATGCTGGTGGGAGTTGTCTTCTCCTTTGGTGTCGCTTACATCGCCCATCGCGGCGTTACCGGATCCACTGCGGTAAGCATTGCCATCAACGTGATTCAGATCTCCGCCCTGGTGGTATTTGCCGTCATGGCGATCGGCTACCGCATGAATCATCCTCCCGGCACTCAGGCTTTCCAATTTGATCCGACCTCGGGTGAGGCCTATACGTACGAATTTGCCACCACCAAGACCGTGGTCAACGGGCAGTCGACGGATACGATTGTCCGCGACGCCAACAATGTCCCGCAACCCAAGTTGGATGCTGCGGGAAAGCCCGTACCTTTTTTCATCTCTTACCCCACCAGCGACGCTAGCGGCAATTTCCTGTCGCACGAAAATGCCAAGTCCGTCGTGGGAATTCACAAAATGGGATGGGCCTTCGTCCAGGCTACGGTGGCCATCCTGATCCTGGTGGGATTCGAATCGGTAACCGCCATGGGGGGTGAAGCCAAGAACGCCGAGCGCGACGTGCCCATTGCGGTCATCGTCTCGCTGCTGGTGCAGGGGTGTTTTTGCTACCTGTTCGAGTATTTCGCCGCGAACTACTTCCTCAATAGCGGCTATTCCATGGCAAGCGCGACGGGTTCCGCGGCGCCCATCGGCGATATGATGATCGTCGTGGGCGACGCGCTGTTCGGCCAAGGGCATGGCCGAACGTTCATGTTGTTCCAGGCCTTCACCGTTTTCCTGGCGATCGTCGGGACCACGCTTTCCTGCATCAACACCGGCGCCCGCGTCACTTACGCCATGGGGAAGGATGAGGAAGTTCCCGAACACTTTGGGCTTCTGCACGACAAGAATCTCTCTCCCCACCGCGCCATTTGGACCCTGGCGGTCATTTCCGCGGTGTTTGGTTGCCTGGCATTGGTGACGGTGTTCGGCGATGCCAGCGCTCCCGCCGACTCGGTCATCGCCGCGTTGCCACATGGGTTCTTCTCCAGCTTCGGATACTTCTCGCACGACAAGCTGGCAGCGCTTCCCAACAGCTTGCTAACCATAACGCTGGCGTCGAACTTCGGCACCTTCCTCCTCTACGCCCTGAGTTGCGTCATCTGCATGGTTGCCTACCACAACCACCCCAAGTTCAAAGTGGTGCGCCATCTGGTAATTCCCGTCTTCGGTCTGTTGGCCAACCTGGCCTGCATGGCCTTCTACCTGGTCGGGCCGTTCATGGGCTTCGGCACCAAGATGGAACCCCTGAGCGCCTTGGGCATCGCTCTGGTCTGGGCCATCTTCGGAGGTATCTACTTCGTCCGGTCCAGCAAGAAGTCGGGGCGAACGACGTTCATTGAAAACAACAGTAAGGCGATGGCTTCCTAGTTTGCGGGAGCCTTTTCTCCATCTCGCTCCTCCTCACCCCAGGCCAGCGGGGCGGCCAACACCGCCCCGCCGGTCCCGGGCGTCATCGCTCAGAATCCCACGCGGCCATCGCCCTCAAAGGAAATGTTATGATTGAAAACGCTCCGGGAGTTTATCCGGCTCTTCAGGTAATATTAACCCCGGGAGGGCGCGCCGCTCAGGCTTCCATGTTAGACGTGGATTTTGGTGAACATACCGACATCGGAAAGGTCCGTGACCAAAACGAGGACTCGCACGGACACGTGACTCCGGCCAATCCGGCACAGGCGCGTTCGCATGGCTGGCTGTTCGTGCTGGCGGATGGAGTGGGGGGACATGAGCGCGGCGAGGTTGCTTCGCGAATTGCGGTAGATTGCGTGGTCGAAGGATTCCGCGAATCCCGCTCCGGCGAACCGCACACAGAGTTACTGCCGCGGCTGGCGGAGAAGGCCAATCTGCGCGTATATGAAGCGGGCCGCGCCGCCGCCCCCGGTGGAGCGCGTATGGCCACCACTCTGGTCGCGTGTGCACTGCGTTACGACCGCGCGGTGATTGCCCATGTGGGCGATTCCCGTTGCTACCTCATCCGGCGTGGCCGCGCCACGCTGCTCACCGAAGATCACACGGTCGCGAATGAGCACGTGCGCCTGGGCCTGATCTCCGCGAGTGATTCTTCCCAATCCGCCAATCGCCATATGCTGCTGCGCTCGCTGGGGAATGACCTCTTTGTGAAAGTCGATGTCAATCAGACCCAGGTGGTTCCAGGCGACGTGTTGCTGCTCTGCTGCGATGGATTGCATGGCGCGCTGGAAGCCACCGACATGGCCCGCATTGTCACTCAGACCAAGGATTTGCACGAGGCGGCGCGGCAGTTGGTGGCGCTTGCCAATGAACGGGATGGCAGCGATAATATCAGCGTTCAACTGGTGCGTATCAAGGGCGTCGAACGCGTGGGAATGTACCGGGGAAGGCCTTACAAGTTGCGGTAGCGGTGATAGCGTTCACTTTGTGGGTTTCTTTCTCAAATTGTTCCCGGGTGACCCCACACCCTCATAGGCGTTGGAATAACGGCTCGCGGTACCCGCAAGTCCGTGACACGAGCTTTGATTAGAGGCGCTGGACAACGGAGCGCATTCAGCCACGGAGTGGCGTGGTCCTTTAGCCCATGGCGAGAGCCAGCCGTGGGAGCGTTTACGGGAACGATAATATTTTAAGCCCCGTAGGGGCGCTGTCAGGATGACCCGACGGCGCCCCTGCGGGGCTTAAGGAATGCCGGCGAGGGCGCGTTAACCCACGGCTGGCTCGCCGTGGGCTAAATGATCACGCCCGCTTTGTGGGCTTTGGAGCACCGCAAACCGTTATTTTAACGGCTATGCCCCTCACCCTCCCCTCCCCCGATTGCTGGGGTCCGCCGTGCCCCATCGGGGTTCGGAAATCAGACTCCCCCAGGGGGGAAATAAAATTGAATTACCTCTCCCCTCGCCCCCTTGGGGGAGAGGGGCCGGGGATGAGGGGGTTCGACGATCGAAAAGGCACGAGGCTCCTTGAAGGCGCATCAGTCAATAGTATTGGCGTTGGCACACTCGACCACTTCATGAACCCTATCCACGCCGGTGATCAGCTTGATCACTACCAGATCGAGCAGCTCGTAGCCCGCAGCGGCATGGCCTCCATTTACCGGGGCACCGACACACGCACGGGGCACGCCGTAGCCATCAAGATTCCGCACCCCGAGATGGAGTGCGACCCCATCTTCTTTGAACGCTTCCACCGCGAATCGGATATCGGCGCCAGGCTCGACCACCCCGGCGTCATGAAGGTGCTCGTTGACGAGGATCGCTCCCGCGTCTACATGGTGATGGAGTGGGTGGACGGGCAGTTGCTGCGCCGTGTCATGAGCGGGCGAAAGTTCCCTCCCGAGAGCGCCGTAAGGATTGCCCTGCGGATTCTCGACGCGCTGGGTTACATCCATTCCCACGGCGTCGTGCACCGTGACCTGAAGCCTGAGAACATCATGATCGATGCCGACGACAATATTAAATTGATCGACTTCGGCATCGCCTCCAATGCCGGCGCCCGGCGCATAACGTTTGCCAAGCTCAGCAACACCATGGGAACGCCCGATTATATTTCTCCGGAACAGGTCAAAGGGAAACGGGGAGATGCTCGCAGCGACCTTTACGCGGTAGGCGTGATGCTCTACGAAATGCTGACGGGACAAGTGCCCTTCCAGGGTGAGAATCCCTTTGCCATCATGAACGACCGCCTGCTCAATAACCCCATTCCGCCGCGCGAAATTGATCCGGCCATCACGCCACAACTTCAGGAAATTATTTACCGCGCCCTTGAACGCGACCCCGCGAATCGATATAAGGACGCCGCGGAATTTGCCCACGACCTTCAGCACCAGGATGAGGTGGGAGTGGCGGCACGCCCCGAGCTCCGCGAATGGAAACAGCGACGCTCACCCGTCATCCGCCAAGTCCTCTTCTACATCATGCTGGCGTTGATCCCCATCCTGATCTTCGGCGTGCTTCTCTACGTCGCCAAACATACCTAAAGGCAAGTGTCGGGAGTCAGGTGTCAGGCGCCGGAACTCCCACCCGACTTATTTTGCGTAAGTGGCTTTGGCGGCTTGCATGAACGCTTCCCGGCTTTTGGCCCCGTTGCCGGGGAAGCCCGCGTGTTGGACCATCCAGATCAAGACCAGTCCATGCTGGGTATCAATAGTCATGTTGGTGGCGTACGCGCCGCCATGGCCAAACTCTCCTTTGCCAACGGTCCAGCCAAAGCCGTAGCTTGTCGTTAGGGCCGCGGGAGTTTGCCGAGTGGTCATCTGTTTTACCGCGGCCTCTGACAGGTAGCGCTTGCCGTTCAACACCCCACCGTTGAGGATCATCTGGCAAAACCGGGCAACGTCCGACGCGGTTGAAAACAGCCCCCCCGCGGGCATCGGCTGCCGGGTGTGGTCCGAAAGGGGGTACTGAAGTTGGGTTATCGTCGTCTCTTCCAGATCGGTCTTGCCCGCATTTGGTTTGTAAGACTTCGCGAGCCGCTGGACTTGTTTTGGACTGGGCCAGAAGGTTGTGTCCTTCATCCCGAGAGGTTGGAACAGGCGCTGCTCCATAAACTGCTCGTAGGGCATTCCGCTTACCACCTCGATGATGCGCCCGGCGGTATTAATGCCGGCGTTGGAATACGAGTACTTACTATCCGGTTCGAATTCCAGTGGCAGCATGGCGTAACTCCGAACGCGCGCGGCGAGTGGCAGCAGGTCGAGCGTCGGCTCCTCCAGCGGCGAGCTGAACGGCAGTCCGCTGGTGTGGCTGAGCACGTTCTTGACGGTGATGGGATGCGTGGGCTTCTTCAATAACACGTGGTCCGCGTCGTGCTCCGCCTTCACCCATTGGCCTTTGAATTCCGGCAGATATTTTTCCACGGGATCGTCCACGTTCACCTTGCCCTCGTCCACCAGCATCATCAAAGCGGCAGCCGTCATGGCTTTGGACTGGGAGGCAATCCAGAACATCGCGTCCGTCCGCATCGGCCTTTTCCTGGCGATGTCCATATACCCGATCGCCTCCAGGCTGAGCACCCGGTCCGACGACGCAACCAGCGTCACCGCGCCCGCCAGTGTGTGGTTGTCCACAAACGGCTGCAAGGCGGCGGCAATCGTCGCGGGCGGTTCAGCCGCAGAGTGACGCGCCGGTTCGCCCAGGACGATTGCACCCACCGCCACAAGCAGCATCACGATCAGGCTGATGCGTGGAATGTTTCTTGACCTTGCTCCCACAAATCCCGGGCGCGCGTTCCTGCAAATCGCACTTCGGTTCATCGTCAACCTCCAGGCAGAATATTGACCAACTGTTTCGGTTGCGGAAGACTTCTAAATTCCTAAGTGGCCGCACAGGCCACGCTCGGGCACGAGGCGGAAAGGACTTCATAGAAGACGGCTTCGGCCGGGCACCTTTTCGAAAGGGCCAGTATATGTGGACAGGTTATGGAAATCAAAACCTGCGGTGTGCAATGCTCAAAGTCGGCCACAGGAAAGAACCGAATTTCCTCTGGACGTCCGCCGCACGTTGTCCTAGCATTACGCCATGTCAAACTCTATAAACTCGCATTCAAACCGATGGCGCACCTTCTTTGTATCGTGGGCCTTGTTGGCCTTGAGTCTTCCCGCCTCCGCCGCGTGGCAGGCGGGTGTCGCGCGGGTGGATATCACGCCCACGGAACCAATTTGGCTGGCAGG
>JARLGN010000457.1 GCA_031292775.1 Acidobacteriota bacterium
ATACCTGCATCACAGACGCTGTTTCCTCGGCCGTGCAACCAAGAAAGTAGCGCAATTCCACGAGTTGGACCTTGTAGGCGTCGAGCGCGCCCAACTCGTCCAGCGCGCGGTTCAGGTCCAGCAGTTCCGGGCTGTCGATATTGACCCACGCGAGGTCGTCGCTGAGAGGGACTCGCTCGAAGCCACCACCCCGCATCTGTGCCTGGCTTTCGCGCGCGTGATCGATCAGGATCATCCGCATCACTTTGGCCGCGAAAGTGAAGAAATGCCGGCGGTCGTCCCACGCGGCCTTCTTTTGGTTCAATAGACGAAGGTAAAGCTCGTGGACCAGCGCCGTAGCCTGAAGGGCGTCAGGGTTGCGCTCCCGGCGAACATAGGCAGCAGCCACCTGCCGCAGGTGGGGGTAGACGAGCGGCATCAGATCCTCAAAGGCTGATGGGTCGCCGTCCTTCCACTTCGCCAGGAGCAAAGTGATTTCTCCCTTGCCCGGCTGCATAGCCGCCTCCGTGCGCATGGTGCGCCTGAATCTCAAGCCCGCCAGACTACCACTTTCTCCTCTGTTTTCATATCGTCCGAATGGGCCATCCTCGTTACAGATCCGCATCCGCAGAAAATTGAGGCATTTCCCCCCTGCTTTGCGCTGTCTGAGTGAGGTGGCAAAAAGAAATCCGTCCCTTATGTTCCAAGAGGCACTATAGTCATGAAAGCTTTAGTCTCAATCTTGCCAGGTGTATTGCTTTTGCGCGGTTGCACTGTGGGGAAACCGGTTGCCCTCGTTGTGCCTATTTCCCTTCCTCCGTCCACTCAGACAGCCATCGATCAGGGGCAACCGGGCGCCGCCCTTGGATTTCCCGATAAAAGGGATTGGGAATCGCTGTGGTGCGGGGGGAATCCATCATTAATTACAGGAGGCTCGTGATGAGGTATTTGAGATGTATAGGGTTGCTTACCGTAATTTTTCTAAGTTCCGTCGTTATATCGGTTGGAGCACCTTCCGCAGGAACCATGATTCACTTCACTTCCCTCGATAAAAGTCAGACTTTCCAACTGTCAGGGACGCTTTATCTGCCGGAAAACAACTCGAGTCCATGCGCTGCAATTGTCCTGGTTCACGGCACATCAGGAATCAACCAGGTCGGCAGGCTCTATCGCGAACCGGTGCTAAATGCTGGCATCGCAATCTTTGAAGTGGACTTCAAGACCGGCATCTTCACAGGACCCATGGACCGCCCGCACATTGATACCTTCCTGCCCATGGCCTTTGCGGCGTTGAAGGAACTACGAAAGAATCCCGCGATCGACCCCAATCGCATCGGCATCATGGGTTTCTCGATGGGCGGCGGCGTCACCATGAGGACCGCTATCGATGAAAACAGGCAGCGCTGGATGGGCAGTGAAAAAGGATTTGTTGCCTCTGCTGCGTTTTACCCTGTATCGAAGCCACTGATCAAGATCATTGAACACAGCAGCGGGTTGACTGGGGCGCCCGTCATCATATTTTACGGAACAGAAGATTCCTATGGCGAAGGAAAGGCTGTTCCCGAACTCAAGAACATGCTGAAGAAGAAATTTAACTTTGACGTTACCACCGTGGAATATGCCGGGGCCACGCATGACTTCAACCGCTATGGCCCCTCGTTTTCATATGCCGACCCTGCCGCCATTGGAGGCAGAGCTACCATCAAATGGGACCCGGCGGCAGCCAATGATTCCCTAACCAAAGTTGTGGCGTTTCTGCAGGAAAACCTGGCAGCCAAGTAGGGGCAAACCTCGTGCCTGCCCTCCGAAAGGGCACCGATAAAAGGCGCCCCCACAACAAATTCCGGCAGACTACCGCAGAGTTCCGGGTCGACAGAAAGAGGTAACGATTATGTGCATGTATAAGCGGTTTTCCGCATCCATGGTTCTGTGGCTATTAGTGATTGGGATCTGTGGGCACGTTGCTTGTGCTCAAACCCCGTTGAAAACTATCAACAAACCCCAGGGTGGAAAAATCGTATACGGACAGGTGGACGGGGCAACCACCCAGGCAGCAGCCATGAGCAAGGTGCTGCGCACCGTACACAACAACTGCGGAGAAAAACCCCAAGTCGGGAAAGTCTTCAAGGTGCGCGGCACGGATTCAGACGCGGTCTTCTTCACGGTGGTCAACCACGCGCAGGGAAATAAACAGGTGGCAGGCATGGTCATCGCCTCCCCGTCAGGCCCCAATCGCATGGAAGCAGCCATGGTCAGTGACGATGCATCGCGCTTTGGTTCGACCGTGAACCCCATGCTCACACAGCTCTTTGGCGAGTGGCATCCGGGCGGCGCGGGACAAGCTTCCGGGCCCGCGACCGGCGGCGGATCGGCCCCACCTGCCGCGCTGCACCGCGTCGCGGCCCCTGACAACTCAGCCAGCGTCGGCATTCCCGACGGATGGAAGTTTCAAGGCAACGGGGGCACGATGCTCGTCACCGGCCCCAATGGCGAAGCGGCTGCTCTCAACATGGTTCGGGGCGGAGTTGACCCTTATGGTCCTGGGCAACATCAACTCCAGCGCTATGGTGGCCGCCCCAACAACGCCGGCAAAATTGTCTACCCCTCCAACGTGGATCTGGTCAGGGCATTCCCAGATATTTTCCAGCAATTTTGGCGCTTGAGCGGCCCGGGCGCCCAGACTCAAATCGCCCACATCGAGCGGGTATCCGGTCCCCCAGGACAACGCTGCGTTCATGTCACCGGGCATTTCAATTTTGTCGGGACACCCGTGGAGGAAATGAATACGCTACTCTGCACCTCTGCCCCCAGCCAGATGGGTAACTACGCGGTTTCGATCTACCACACCGCCGTGCCCCTGCCCTTCGCCGACAAGGAGCGAGCCACCATGGGCGCCATTTTCGCCAGCTTTCAGGCCAACCAGGCGGTCATCGCCCGGGAGGCCAATGCCATGGCTGCTCCCGCGATTGCCCAGATCCACGCCATCGGCCAGGCCGCAATGCAGCGGGCCCAAGCCGATTCGGTCGCCCACGATCAACAAAACCGCACCTGGGAAGCCGGGCAGGATAGCCAGGCCAGGCGTAATCAGGGCTTCAGCAACTACCTGCTCGATCAAACCGTCATTCAGGACAACAACATGTACGGCAACGGCACGGTCGGCCACGGCACGGTCTGGACCTCCACCGCCAATACGCTGGTGAAAGTCGATCCCGATCGCTACGAAATTGTGGACACCCCCAGTTTCTGGAGGGGTGTAGATTACTAACCCTGGGCTGAGGACCTCGACCTCGGGCGGGGGAGTTCGCAAACCCGAAAACGCAACTCGGCACCAGCCCGCGAATGAAGATTCCGATGAACTCCCGCGACGTACCGAAAAAACAGAAGGAGGCAACGATCATGGACATCTATAAACGGTTTTCATTGTCTTTGGTTTTGTGGCTGTTCTTCGTGGGAGCCTGTTCACCTGCTCCGCGCGCCCAGTCACCGATGCAAGGAATCGAAAATCCCGACGGCAGCAGAATCGTCTACGGATTGCAGGACGGAGCCACCACCCCGGCAGCAGCGATGGGTATCGTGTTGCGCACGTTGCATAACAACTGCGGGGAACGACCGCAAGTGGGGAAGGTCTTCCGGGTGCGCGGCACCAATTCTGACGCCGTCTTCTTCACGGTGGTCAACCACGCGATGGACAACCGGCAGAGGGCCGGCCTTATCATCGCCGCTCCCACCGGTCCCAATCAGGTGGAAATAGGCTTTGTGGTTGATGATTCGACGCGCTTTGGCTCCTCCATGAACCCCATGCTGAAGAAGCTCTTCAGCGTATGGCACCCGGGCGGAGGAGGGCCAGCCGGCGGCGGCTCGGCAAGCGGCGGGGCGGCTCCGCCCGAACCGCTGCACCAGGTTTGGAATCAGGATCATTCGGCTATCGTTGCCATTCCCAACGGCTGGAAAGTACAAGGCAATGGGGGCACCACACTCATCATCGAGCCCTATTACAACGCGATGATTAACCTCAACCTGGTCCGGGGGGCAACTGCCAATCCTTACTACCGGCCCTACGGCGGTATGACCACAGGCATGGGCGTAAAAATGGTTTACCCGGCCAACGTGGATCCGGTCCGGGGCTTTCCCGGCTTGATCAAAGAGTTCTATCGCGTGAACAACCAACGCGTTGACTTTCGGATGGCCAGCGCCGAGCAGATGGCCGGACCTCCCGGCCAACGCTGCATCCATGCCATCGGGCACGGGTTGCTTTTAGGGGCAACCAAGCCGCCACCACCTAACCTGCAGGAGAAAGATTACTGGGAGATGGAGTTTCTGGCGTGCACGACTGCTCCTAACCGGATGGGCGATTACACGGTTACGATATCGACCTACGAGATCGATCCCAGGTTCGTCAACCGGTACCGCGCCACCATGGCCGCGATTCTCCAGAGCTATCAAGTGAACCAGGCGGTGGTGAATCAGGAAGCCAACGACATCGCTGCTCCCGCCATCGCTGCCATTCACCAAATCGGCGCGGAGGCCACGGCGCGAATGAAGGCCAACGACATCGCCAACGACCAGCAACACGCCGATTATCATGCCCGGCAGGACGCCAACGACAGAAGCAATCAAGGATTCCATAACTACATCCTCGATCAGACAGTCATCCAGGACAACAACATGTACGGCAATGGCACAATCGGCCACGGTACCGTCTGGAACTCCACCGCCGAGGTGTTGGTTAAAGCCAACCCCAATCGCTACGAAATCGTAAACACCCCCAATTACTGGCAAGGCGTGGATTATTGACCGGGGCGGGAGTGGCGCAGCGCGGAGGTACGTGCAGTCCACGTTCCTCCGCGCTTCTTCCCCAATACGACGGGCAATCAAATGTTATTGGTTTGAAATCGAGATGAAAGGCCTCGCAGGAACGCAAGAAGTCGCGCCCCTATTTTCCCCATTTGGGAGTCCAATATGAATGTCCAACGGTTCGCTTCGAGTATTACCCTTGCGGCATGCTTTGCGCTGGGCGGTTATATGATATGGCTCGGCCATCGGTCGGTGAATCCCCAAGGAACGAGGCCCATGGTTGAAACGAAGCTGCCACCCCTCACGCTGGAACAAATCAGCTCCTTGGACCAGAAGACATTCGAACGTTCTTTGCCGCAATTGCAGCAAGCGATGGGGCAACCAAGCCATCCTGCTGCGGCAGACCAGGAAACGTTAACGGCGATAGCAGGCAAATTGCGCCAAACCGGCGAATCAGCCCCCGGTTATTGGCCAACAGTATTGCGATTTATTCAATTCGCAAGTTCCACAACGGCGCCGAAGGCTCCGCCGCCGGGGCAGCAACCCAGGATTTTAAGTAACATCTTATCGAGAGGCTTGATGCGGGGAATACGAGAGGTAGGGATAACCATGCTGCTCGACGACGGCTACCTCGAGAATGGCGAGTTTACAAATTGCCGGGTCATCTTCAACCAAAATGCGGTCCAACTTAGAAACGCCACCTTCAAAAACTGCGTCTTTGAGCTTCCGGTCACCGACACGCCCAGTCCGTTCATAAAGAAAACGAGCCAACTCCTGTTGGGTTCAAACCTTGGCTCAGTTTCGATACCAAAACTCTGATTTGGCCGCCCCATCGCCGTGCATCGACGATTCACTGCGCCCCAGCGAACGGAAATTGCATGGTATCCTGTACACAGGGCTGGAAATTTGGCGCGATGGCAAGTCCGTCTAAGGACGGACGGCGAAACCTCATGGGGGGATTGCCGGGCCCATCTGTGACAGAACTCAGGAGGATACCTTCTTCAGAATGAATATTGCCATTTCCAAGGCAGACTCGCTCGTCGAAACGCTGAAACGCCGCATCGTGATTATCGACGGCGCCATGGGCACGATGATCCAGACCCATAAGCTGGGGGAAGCCGACTATCGAGGCAAGGAATTCGCGCATCACGGGCGGGACCTGCGCCAATGCAACGACGTCCTGAACATCACTCAGTCTGGCATCATTGAGGACATCCATCGGCAGTATCTCGAGGCCGGTGCCGACATCATTGAAACCAACACTTTCAACTCCACCGCGATCTCGATGGCGGACTATAAACTGGAAGGTTTCATTTACGACCTTAACCGCGCCGGAGCGCAAGTGGCCCGCCGCGCCGCCGACAAGTTCAGCAGTGCGAATCCCACGCGTCCTTGCTGGGTGGCAGGATCGCTTGGCCCCACCAGCCGCACGGCCTCCGCGTCGCAGGAAATCTCCAGCCCCGCCGCCCGCGCGGTGACCTTCGATCAATTGCGGGATGCCTACTATGAACAAATCCGCGGCCTGGTGGATGGCGGCGTTGATCTGCTTCTGGTGGAAACAATCTTTGACACTCTTAACGGCAAGGCTGCTCTTTTTGCTGCCAGTCAGTACTTCGAGGACACGGGAAAACGCCTTCCCCTGCTGGCTTCCGTCACCATTGTTGACTTGAGCGGCCGCACGCTGTCGGGCCAGACCATTGAGGCATTCTGGATTTCCGTGTCGGGCGCTCCCCTGCTGAGCGTGGGCATCAATTGTGCGTTGGGCGCCAAGCAGATGCGCGCGCACATTGAGGAGCTTTCGCACCTCGCGCCGATTCTTACCAGTTGCTATCCCAACGCCGGCCTGCCCAATTCCTTCGGCGGGTTCGATGAAACGCCGGAAATCATGTCTGCGGATTTGCGCGAGTTTGCGTCGAACGGCTGGGTGAACATCGTCGGCGGGTGCTGCGGGTCCACGCCCGCGCACATTCGCGCCATTCGCGAGGCGGTAAAAGATTTCCCCCCGCGCGTACCTCCCCAGGTGGAACGCTATTCGCGATTCAGCGGTCTTGAGCCCCTGGTGATACGGCCGGAAACCAATTTCGTCAACATCGGCGAGCGCACCAACGTTACCGGTTCACCCAAATTCGCCAAGCTGATCCTGAGCGGCCAATTCGAAGAAGGCTTGAGCATCGCCAAGCAGCAGGTGGAGGGCGGCGCGCAGATCATTGACATCAACATGGACGAAGCCATGCTTGATTCCGAGCAGGCCATGACCACGTTTTTGAATTACATCGCTTCGGAACCCGACATTGCCCGCGTGCCCATCATGATCGACAGCTCCAAGTGGAGCGTTATCGAGGCAGGGCTGAAGTGCATTCAGGGCAAGGGCATCGTCAATTCCATCAGCCTGAAGGAGGGCGAGGAGGTCTTTAAGCAACGCGCCCGCAACATTAAGCGTTACGGCGCCGGCATGGTGGTGATGGCCTTTGACGAAAAGGGACAGGCGGACAGCACGGAACGACGGGTGGAAATCTGCGCGCGCTCATACCGCATCCTCACCGAAGAAGTTGGTGTGGACCCTTGCGATATCATCTTTGACCCCAACGTGCTCACCGTAGCCACAGGAATGGAGGAGCACCGGAATTACGCGGTGAGCTACATTGAGGCCACGCGACAGATTAAGGAAACGCTTCCCCACTGCAAAGTAAGTGGCGGCGTCAGCAATATTTCCTTCTCGTTCCGCGGCAATAACACCATCCGGGATGCCATCCACTCGGCATTTTTGTATCACGCCATCCGCGCGGGCATGGACATGGGCATTGTCAACGCCGGGCAGTTGGCGGTTTACGAAGAGTTGCCTCGCGACCTGCGGGAGTTGGTGGAAGACGTGCTTCTCAATCGCCGCGCCGACGCGACCGAACGGCTGCTGGCCTTCTCCGAATCGGTGAAGCAGCGCGGCCGGGCGGAAGTGCAGGAAGACGCGTGGCGCCAGGGCAGCGTGGAAGAGCGCCTGAAGCACGCGCTGGTGAAAGGCACAGCCGACCACATCGAGGCCGACACGGAAGAAGCTCGAATGAAACTGGGCCGGCCCATCAACGTCATCGAAGGCCCGCTAATGGCGGGGATGAGCGTCGTGGGCGACCTGTTCGGCTCCGGGAAAATGTTTCTGCCCCAGGTGGTGAAGAGCGCCCGCGTGATGAAGAAAGCCGTCGCCTATCTCTTGCCGTTCATGGAAGCCGAACAGGCGAAGAACCAAACCAAAGAACCCGCCGGCCGCATCGTCATGGCGACGGTGAAGGGCGACGTGCATGACATCGGCAAGA